>DAOTUR010000188.1:0-12699 GCA_034436915.1 Anaerolineae bacterium | reverse complement strand
AAAACCGTCTCATAACGTTGTCGAGGTGAACATTATCCGTGAAAACGGAAACGGCTCGGAGCGAGCCAGAGGTAACTCAAATCGCTCCCTCCCTTCGGGGAAAGCACTCTGACGGCTATCCCTACCAGAAAAGACAAGGCGCACTCCCTCCCCATGCCTAAAGGCAGGGGTCTCGCGCGCCGATTCGATGATTTTAAAAATTTCTTAAGGATTTAAGATGACGTCTCTTCCCCATGAGGCAGCACCCAAAGCCAAACCCTCTGATGAACGTCTCCGCCAGGAGAATCGTCTGCGGCGGTTGCTGCGGCGGCCTGAGCTGGGGGCGGCGGCGGGCGCACTGGCCGTGTTTCTCTTCTTTGCGTTCGCAGCAGGCGGAAAAGGCTTTCTCAGCGTCAAAGGCACAGCCAACTATCTGCAAGTGGCGGCTGAACTGGGCATTCTGGCGATTGCCGTGTCGCTACTGATGATCGGCGGTGAGTTTGATCTATCCATCGGCTCGATGATGGGCGCGGCAGGCATGATCACCGCCATCCTCATAAACCCCGAATACATGAATCGCATCGGGATTCCTTATGGGATTAATTTGTGGGTGGCGATGGTGATCTCATTGCTCATTTGTGTCACTTTAGGAGCGATCAACGGCCTGCTGGTCGTTTATACACGGCTGCCCTCCTTTATTATTACGCTTGGCTCTCTCTTTGTCATACGCGGGGCCACGATTGGGCTGACGCGGGCGATCACCCAGGTGACACAGGTGCGCGGTATCAAAGAGGTGATGGGCTACGACTCGGCGGCAGCGATTTTTGCCTCCAAGTTTCGCATTGCCGATGGTCAATTCCCGATCAGCATTGTGTGGTGGCTGCTCTTTGCAGCTTTAGCAACCTATTTGCTGCTCAATACGCGCCCTGGCAACTGGATTTACGGCATGGGCGGCGACGAGAAGGCGGCCCGCAACATGGGCGTGCCTGTCAGCCGTATGAAGATCATTTTGTTTATGACGACAGCCGCCGCCGCATGGTTTGTCGCAACGATACAGGTGATCGGGGTGGGCAGCGCCGATGTGCTGCGTGGGGAGCAGCGCGAATTTTTTGCCATCATCGCTTCGGTCATCGGCGGCACGTTGCTCACAGGCGGCTACGGCTCGGCGATTGGCGCAGTACTGGGGGCGCTGATCGTGGGCATGGTGCAGCAGGGGATTGTCTTTACAGGCACAGACTCCGATTGGTTCCTGGTCTTCCTGGGGGCCATGCTGATTATTGCGGTCTTGATCAATAATTTTATTCGCAAACAGGCGTCGGAGGCCAAGTAATTATGAGTGCTCAAATGACTGTGACGCCCGCGCTGGAAGTTCGCAATATCAATAAAAATTTTGGCACGGTAATTGCTCTCAGCGGCGTCTCCATGTCGGTCAAACCGGGCGAGGTGATGTGCCTGCTCGGTGACAACGGCGCGGGCAAATCGACGCTGATCAAGACGCTGGCCGGGGTGCATAAAGCCAGCAGCGGCGAGTATTTCGTGGCGGGCAAGCAGGTGTCATTCAATTCGCCGCGTGATGCGCTGGCACATGGCATCGCCACTGTCTATCAAGACCTCGCCATGATCCCCCTCATGAGCGTGACGCGCAACTTCTTTCTCGGCTCCGAGCCAACAACAGGCCCCTGGCCGTTCAAGCGCTTTGATATGAATCGGGCGCGGCAGATTGCGCGGGATGAATTGGGCAAGATGGGCATCGATATTCGTGATCCTGATCAGCCTGTCGGCACGCTCAGTGGCGGTGAACGCCAGTCGATTGCGATTGCGCGGGCAGTGTATTTTGGCGCAAAGGTGCTGATCCTCGATGAACCTACATCGGCATTAGGGGTCACACAGTCGGGGACGGTGCTGCGCTATATTGCCCGCGCCCGCAGCCGAGGCATTGCTGTGATCTTCATCACGCATAATCCGCACCATGCCTATCCGATTGGCGATATCTTCACCATTCTCAAGCGCGGCAAGACCCTGGGGACGTATACCAAGCAGGAACTGTCACGCGATGAGATGATTCGCCTGATGTCGGGCGGCGATGAGTTGGAGAAGCTCGAACATGAGCTGCGCGAGTTCAGTGAGGAGGATGCGAAACTTCTGGCGGATGCGATTCATGAAGATATGTAACCAATGGTGCATGTCGTAAATTTGAGGTGGGATTGGCGTAGGGGCGCGATATATCGCGCCCTGATGATTTGTCGGGGATTCAACGTGGGCAGGATGTATCTTGCCCCTACAAACCCACGATTCTCACAGATGGATGAATGATTACGCCTCAGAATTTGATTTTGTGAGGCAAAATGATCGCAAAATCGAGACATGCACCATTGGTTATGTAGCCTGATTTTTGCTTTTGACCCTCACCCCAACCCCTCTCCCACTGCGTGGTAGAGGGGCTTTACCCCACTCCCCTCCTCGCCCCTTGTGGGAGAGGAGGTCGGGTGGTAAGGGAAATACAACCTCAAAGCGCCTCTCGGCTGAGGGGCGCTTTTTGACGGTTATTTTAGAAAAAAGCGGCTACGGGACTCGTGGGGAAGATAAGGCAGCCGTAACCGCTTTCGAGCCTACAAGGTTAGAGTGAAAGCTGAGTGAGCCGATGCTTCAGTTGGTTGAGATGCTGACGAAGGCTGATGCCCAGGATCACCGTAATCGTCGCGGCAATCAGGCTGTAAGCCCCTATCGTCGTCATTGCCACCGCATAGGTCACGATGGGGTAGAGCAGAATGAAGACCCCAGATGCCACACCAAACACACCACTCAAACCCAGCCAGAATTCATCCTCTGAGTCCTGGAACATGTGCAGCGCTGACCAGACTTTGATCAGACCTGTCATCACGGTCCAGCCTGCCAGGATCGTTAGCACAAATGAGACGGAGGGATGCGGATAGACGAGCAGTATTCCGCCAAACACCAGGCCTGTGACGCCTTCCAGCAGATGGATTTTCCAGCCCGCAGCCTGCTGCTGGCGGGAGGCCACCCAGATGATGAGAACGCCATCTATGAGGAGGAACGTGCTCAGGAGCGCAATCAGCGCCTCAAGAACCATTGTCGGGAAGGTGAACGCAATCATGGAGAGCAGACCAAACAACAGTCCGCGTAATATAGTGACTCCCCAGTAGCGTGCCAGCACTAAAAACATTGCCTCTTTCCCTTCAATGTTATGTGGAGAGCAGGGGTGTTTGTGTCTGCTCTCCCTTCTCACAGATGATTTAGCGATGAAGCCGTGTTTCCATGTCATCGCGCAGGCGTGACAGATCACGCTGGAGATTTTCAACCGTTGAGTTGGTCACATCGCGGGCGTGTTCGAGGCCGGGTTCGATGCGATCCGTGATATCCTTGCGAATTTCTTCGCCGCTGCGAGGCGCAAAGAGCAGCGCCATAATCGCCCCGACCCCCAGGCCAAAGCCCAGGAGAACGATTGCCATCATGGTGCGTTCGCGTTGGGCACGCATTTCTGCTTCACGACTGTAGTAGATTCTGTCAGACATCATAGCCTCCTCAAGTGTGTGAGACGAACAGTGTTCGCGTCTGGGCCATCTTGTGGGGATAGGCCGCAGAAGCGTTTATAACTGACGGTAAACCCCATACAGCGTGCTCAGGTTGTGGCAGCACTGACGTACTTCAATGTACTGCTGCCAGAGCAGGCTGCGCGATTCGTGAGCAATGCTGGAATAGTTGAGACGCTCATAGGCAGAGGCCAGTTCACGCTCGACATCTTCGCACATCTTCAGCAGATCAGAGGTGTGAATTTGCACCTCGGCGCTGACAGGCGGAAGAGCGTGCGGGCTTGCATGACGTCCCATTTTGTTGAGTTCATCGATAAATTGTTCACGCAGTTGTGCGTAGTAGGACATCAGGTTACGAATGGCAGCAGTTTCGGCATAGCGCGACGCCATCTGGAACGTCTCGCAGCTTTTGCGGCACAGGTTGAGCAAGTCCGCTGTATAGGTGACTGTCTGCGCGTTCATGTTTGTTTGTACCGTAAAGTGAGAACTCTGAACCATTATTGTATCCCTTTGAATTGAATTTTGGCTGCCCCTGCAACATGACTACAGCATAACATGAAGCATTTCATGCGGGTATCGGACAAGCGAGGTGTCTTTAAGTAGGCCATATGGGGGGTATGAATCTAACGGAGTTACTCATGATGAGTTCACGACACTCTCTTACTCTTGTAGTTAGATAGGCTGGAGATGGTATGGGGATAGGAAAAGAAGGTTAACGATGACGAGTGGTCAAATCTTTCGTGGGACATTGATTGTCCTCGCAACACTGGCAGGGGCCTTTATCCTGCTTTACAGCGTGCGGATGATTATCATCCTGCTGATGGCGATCCTGATTGCCTCGGCGTTGCGCCCCTATATCGTGCGGATGTCAAATATCAAATTGGGCAAACGTCAATTCCCGTATGGCCTGGGGATTCTGGTGGCCTATGGCGCTCTTCTGGCGACCATTCTGTTTATGCTGGTGCTGGTGCTGCCGCCCGTCCTCAATCAGTTTGCAGGCTATCTGGAGCGTGATGACCTGCTCTCCAGCCAGCTCATTCGCGCCCAGACGTGGCTGGAACGGAATGCCGAAACCCTGACGGGGACATCGGTCTCCCTGGCTGACCCGGATCAAATTCGTCAGAGCGTGGCGACAATCACAGCGGGTATCCGCAAGGCTATGCCGGATTTTCTGACCAACCTGGGCGGCATCATTGGCGAGGCGATCCTGGTGTTTGTGATGGGCGTGTATTGGCTCACCTCGCGTGATAAATCCGTCGATTTTGTCGTGAGTTTGTTTACGCGGCGCAATCGTGAGACGGTGATTGAAGCCATCAGTGAAATTGAAACATCAATGGGCAATTACATTCGCGGCGTGGTCATGGTGGCGACCTTCGTAGGCGTCATGAATGCTGTGATCTTATCGCTGCTGCGCGTCCCCAATGCCATTACCCTGGGTTTCATCGTCGGCGTTACGACCATGCTGCCTGTGGTCGGCGGGTTCATCGGTGGCTTTGGCGCGACTCTGCTGGCAGCGCTGGCCAATCCGCTGTATGGCTTGATCACATTCGTCGTCTTCGTCAGCGTGCAGCAGATTGAGACGCACTATCTGACGCCGCGTGTCATGTCGCGCAGTGTGAGCATCGATCCGCTGCTGGTGATCGTCGGCATCTTCATTGGCTTCTCATTGTATGGCATCATGGGCGCGATTCTGTCGATCCCGATTATTGGTGCGATCAATGTGCTGGTGCGGCGCTTCATCATCGAGCCGCGTCAGAACACGGTTGTCGCCAAAGAGTACAAGACCGATCATGGCGCGATCCTACTGGAAACGGACGAGACGCCGCTCGTCTCCACCGACTCCCTCCTTATCAAGCCGACAGCGTAGCCAATGGCGTAAGGGCGCTTGCTGGTATATATACAGAACAGCATGTTTGTGTTGCCCACCTCATTTCAATTTGGGGTGGGATTGGCGTAGGGGCGCGATATATCGCGCCCTGATTGATTTATAGGGGATTTGGCTTGGGCAGGATGTATCCTGCCCCTACAAACCCACGATTCTCACGGATAGGTGAATCATTACTTTTGCATCCTAAATTAGGGTCACAACGGATCACAGCGTTTTTGTAGGGGCGACCCATGGGTCGCCCCTACGATAATCCCACCTCAAATGAAAATACGGCAGTCCAAACACGCTGTTCTATAGATTAATCCGCCCGCTGCGCCCCTACAACAATCCCTCTCACATTGAAATGAGATAACCCGCAAAACCCCTCCTGCCAGATGAGTCTAAAGGCACGTTAAAACTTTGCGAAAATTCGCACGATTCTAAGCCACCTCTAAATGGGTGTTGTTATTCTCAACGAGTATCCCACACTCCATCAATACTGTATTTCTATACACAGGAGCCTCCATGCCGACGAACGACAGCAGCAAGACTGCCGCGAAGACAAAGACCAGCACAAAAGCGGCTACGACCCCAGCGAAAACGAGCAAAAAATCCGCACAGACTCCCATCGCTTTCGAGCTATTCGCCCCTTATAACGATGATGTGAAACTCATGGGCAGTTGGAACCAGTGGAAGCCCATCGACATGCACAAAGATGAGCGCGGTTACTGGTGCGTGGACGTGCCATTGGCCGATGGCGATTACGAGTATAAGTATCAGGTGGTCTCCAAGAGCTATTTCATGGCTGGGGAGACGGTTGTCATCTGCGATCCCAAAGCGCCTGAATATACCCTCGGCAATCGCGAAAACTCGGTGGTACGCATTCGGGATGGCAAGCGTGTGACCATCACCTATGAATGGAAGCACGATGATGTGCCACTCGCCCCGAATGAGCAGTTGATCATCTATGAACTGCTCGTGGGCGATTTTAATGTCGGGCGCGACAAGCGCGGCACATTCGGCGAAGTCGTTGACAAGCTGGATTATCTGGCCGATCTGGGCGTGACTGCAATTGAACTCATGCCTGTGAATGAATTCCCCTGGGAGCACAGTTGGGGTTATGCCCAGAGCAGCATCTTTGCGATTGAAAACACCTACGGTAGCCCGGATGATCTGGCCCGCCTCATCGACGAAGCCCATGCACGCGGCATTCGTATCATTCATGATGCGGTCTACAACCATATGCAGTCGGAAGCGCCACTCACGCGCATTGATTACGATTACTGGTTCTACAAAGACAATCCCGATGAGCCATCGCTGCAATTTGGCCCCAAATTCAATTATGAGCACTGGGATGACAATCTGAAGCTGTTCCCGGCCCGCCAGCATGTCATCGAATCGATGCACTATTGGACGCGCCTGTTTCATGTCGATGGTATTCGCTTTGACTGCACACGGGCGCTCAAGTATTTCGATCTGCTCCAATGGTTTCACGATGAAATCTACAAGGATGAGACGGGCAAGCCTTTCTACACCATTGCCGAGCATATCCCGCAAGACCCGTCCATTGCCTCGCCCACAGGCCCGATGGATGCGGCCTGGTACGATGCCTTCTACCGCCAGTTGAGCGCGACCACCCTGGGCGTGGATCACAATGGCCGCCAGCCGTTCAATACCGATGCTGTCCTGAGCGTGATGGATGCCCGCAATGAAGGCTTTGCCTCTCCCTACAGCGGCATCACCTACCTGTCAAACCATGACGAAGAGCGCGTGACATGGCGTTTGGGGACAACGGCCAACACCTTTGATGATGCCGCATTCCGCCGCATGAAATTGGGTGCGAGCCTGCTGCTGACTGCGCCCGGCCTGCCTATGATCTGGATGGGCGAGGAATTTGGGCAGCCGACGGAAAAAACAATGGACTCGCGCCCGCTGCAATGGGAACTCCTCAAGAGCGAACGCAACATGGGCCTGCACGCGCACTATCGTCATCTCATCCGCCTGCGCCGTGACAATCCCGCCCTCTACAGCCCCAACTTCCAGCCGATTGCGAGTTGGCAGGATCGCGGCGTGCTGGCCTACAAACGCTGGAACGATTACGGCAATGTCGTGGTGGTGGTCGCCAATTTGAAAGATGAGTTTGGCGGCGATTTCCGGATTGGCAGTGTAGGGCTGGAAGATGGCGTGTGGCGCGAATGCATCTATGGCTACGATGTGCAGGTGCAGGGTGGCGTGCTGGCTGATAAGCTGGCTGAGAGCGATGTGAAGGTGTATATCAGGCAGGGGTGAACTGGTCACATAATAGAGGGTTCGTGTAGGGTCATGACATGTCATGACCTCCAGCACGATAGCCTGTGTACATAACAGCGCGGTTGTGTCGATCCTATTTCAAATTGAGGTGGGATTGGCGTAGGGGCGCAGTATACCGCGCCCCTACAAAGACGCTGTGACCCATTGAGAACCTATGATATGACGTGAAAATCTCGATCACATTATCATATACGCCTACCAGCACGCTGCGCCCTTTATTGGGGTTATGCATTATTGGGCGTGAAACTCCGCCCGCACCGCCTCATAGCAGGCGATCAGGCGCTGTGTCACGCGCTCCAGCGCATAATGCGCGATGACGTACTCGCGGCCTGCCTGTCCGATGCGATTCCGCAGGCCCTCATCGCGCAGCAGCCGACTGACCGCGCCTGCAAAGGCTTCCGGCGTGTCGCCTGTCAGCACATGCACATTCGGCTGTAACCCGAGATTCTCAATCGCCATTGTGTAAGGCATACAGACAGTCATCCAATGACAGTAACGTCAGCTGGCGGAAAGGAGGGTGAAAAATTTTAGAGGGTCTGAGAGGCAAATCAGACGGCGTCAGGCAACAGAGGCACTATGATATCGTTAAGACCTCAAATTAGTAAGGGATCGATACAGGTTTTTACCCAATGCAACCAGGAAGCCAGTGCCCCATGACAGATGTATAGTCAAAAATGCAAACGATATACGCCAAAGAGATGTGTGATCAGCGACAGATTGTCGAAACGCAAAAAACAAATTTAAGGTCATATAGGCAAGCACACCTGCTCCCCATACTGCGAGGAGAAGGGGATGTAACCAGCTCAGCACACTTCCGATAACAAGATATAGGACGAACGTTGGAGCAACCACCTGCCTGAGTTTAAGGGACTCAGGGTACAAACTCAACATACGAACCTTGCCTATACCGTAGTTGAAATATTGACGCGCTAAACTACCCAATGTTTGTCTTCCAAAATATTCTGACTTAATGCGCGGGGTCAGATAGATTTTCCCACCCCTTTTGATAATACGATGGTTCAGTTCATAATCTTCGTTTGAAGGCATCTCTGTGTTGTAGAAACCTATTTGCTCAAAAGTTTTACGTCGCCATGCGCCCATGTACACAGTATCCGTGAATTGTGGTTTATCGCTTATATGGAACGGTGTCGGTACCGCGAACGGTGATTTTCCGGCACTTGCGATCGCTCTTCCCATCAACGTTTCGCCAATAGGTTTCATTGGCCCCCCTACATTGGCAGCACCTGTTTCCTCCAGTGCACGAACACACTCCTCTATATAATCCGGCGCGACAATTGTGTGCCCATCAACACGCACAATGACGTCGCCTGTCGCACGTTGGATGGCCAAGTTTAATCCGGACGCTTGTTTAATTCCGGTGTTGTCTATGATTATTACGAGTACATCTGTGTGCATCTCCCGAATAATGTCTATCGTATTATCCGAGCTTAAGCCATCCGCAATAATTACTTCCATCCGCTGCTTTGGATACGATTGGCTCAGAACGGCACCCAAACTTCTTGTGATGAATTTGGCTTCGTTCCGAATTGGCATAATAACAGAGACTAGCGGTACGAGACTAAGTTCATTTACAGACATTTCAGACCTTCGATAGAGGGGCGATCACTGTGCTAAACGACTATCGGCTTCAGCCGATAGATTTGTGGGGTCACTAAAAGTGACGGTTCAGGCTGAAGCATGCCAAAGGACTTCAGCTGAAGCTGTCGCGTCCGTCTTGGCCAGGGTTTAAGCTTTGCGTTGCTTTCTAAGATGCTGATGTTTGGTCACCACTATTACCTCACTCCCAGCGGCTCTCCCTACAGAGAGGGCAGATAAACAGAGCGGATGAATATGTTCACCTGGTGTGAGGTGAGGGAGATACAGATCATATTCAGCGTTCAAGACGGGGATGCGGCGTGTGTGTGTAGAGATCGACGAAGGGCACACGCGCCTGGAGATCGGCATACAACTGTGCCTGCTTCTCAAGCATACCCGTATCACCGAAGTAGAGGCGCATATCATAGGCATCTTCTTTGTTATTCTGGTAGTAGGCTCTTTTGACGGCAGTGACCTGGAAGCCGTATTTGAGATACAACTTCTGCGCCACCGTGTTGCTCACGCGCACTTCCAGCACCATATATTTGGCCCGCCGCCGCATCGCCTGCTGCACCATGCCCGCCAGCGCAATCTCGCCAAAATGCCGCCCGCGATGCTGCGGATGAGAGGCAATCGTGCTGATGTGGCCTTCTTCTTCGATGCACCACAGGCCGCCGAAGGCCATGATCTGCTCGGAGGTCTCCTGCGGATCGTTTACACCTAGAAAGGTCTCCCACCAGCGGCGCAGCCCCTGGGCCGGGCGCTGCGTTGCTTCGGTGAGAGTGACCATGTAGCTCACCCGCGATTCGTTGATCTCAAAGTTGAATGAGTGCTCACCCCACGAGGGCGTAAAACTGGCGGTCTCAATTTCCATCACGCCGGGGATATCGGCTGTCTTCATATAGCGAAGTGTGAGAACCATCGTGATCACTCCGATTTGAGGTAGATGGGTTGTACTTTGGCGGCCTCAAAATCCGTATGGGGATGGCTGTCCAGCAGACGCAGCGCCTCCTGCGCCAGAAAGCCCGCCCGCCGTGTGCGATGGGCGGCGCTCACCAGCGTCAGCGGGGCGGTATCGCGGGTGTGCTCAGCGATGCGTGCGCGGCCCTCCTCATCGACTTCGCCCGACACGTAATACGAGCCATCGGGCAGATCGGTGAGCAGTTTGTCCCAGGTCGTAAGCGTAGGGTCTTCATCGGCCATCCAGCGGCCTTTTTTCACGCGGTAGGGGGCGGCGATGATGCGCCCGCGCCCGGCCTGAACCACCGCGAGCAGGGTATGTTTGGTGTTGTGAAACGGCTGTGACGCGGCCAATGTATCGAGCGACGAGATGCCCACCAGCGGCAGATGGCCCATCTGAGCGATGCCTTTCGCCAGCGCCACGCCCACGCGCAGCCCGGTATAACTCCCTGGCCCGATAGACACGGCGACGGCGGTGAGAGCATCGGGCTTCACCTCGCACTGATTGAGAATGGTCTGGATGGAGATGGCGAGGAGCGTGTTATGGCGGTTGCCCGTCTGCCACGACTGCTCGGCAATCAGTGTATGCTGGTCGTGCAGGGCGAGGCTCAAAAATTGGGTGGCGGTATCAATGGCAAGCAGCATGGGTTTTCGCAGCGCGTGTGGGTGTGGATATGCGTCCTATTGTAGGACGGATAGGGGAAAAGCAATAGAGAAGGCCGTATTGAGGTCGGGATGATCGATATTGATGCAATGGCATCAATACCCCCAATGCACCAACTTAAGCAAATCTCCTTTCGTCCGCCTCGTTTTTGTCCTGTCATCGAAGGTTGAGCGAAGCTACCGACGAATAAGCCGAAATCCGACCACAATGAGCACAAAATCCTTAAGTTATCTGAGTTTTGCATAGGTTTTGGGCGGGGTCGTCAGGGGTTGAAAACCCTGCCTTGCCTGTTGCGGGACTGAAAGTCCCGCTCAAACATCCTTTTTGTGCCTGTGTGGGCGGGGTTTTCAACCCCGCAACGAGAGAGACAGGGACTTTCAGTCCCTGGCGACAAGGTGAGAGTGGTCTATCCAAAACTCAGGTTAAGTTGGTGCGTATTCTTTTGAACCTCATGAGATCAATTGAAACTTTGGCATCAATAGCCCCACTCATCCGACGTATACGGCCATGCCAACTGCTCGCAGATGATTTCCCAGCGAGTTGCCATCTCGCGGGTGTAGATGAACGGCACATAACCCAGCGCCAGATAGGTTTTCAGGGCGGGCAGGCGGAAATCTTCCGTATAGAGATGAATATGCCGATAGCCCATCTCGATGAAGCGGGCCGTGACCGCACCGCTGACGAGGCGGCCCAGTCCATGCCCGCGATGGTCAGGATCGCACGCCACCCAGCCCAATTCGCCGCCAAACGGATGATTGTCCTCATGGCTGTGCAGCGCCATCGCCGATGCCACAATCTGATCTGTCGCCTCATGAATCGCCATAAACCAGCCCTGCGGCAGAATCCGCCCGATCCACTGCTGCAAACGGCCATCGCTCCAACCGGGCCAGCCCGCCAGCGCCATGACCTCATAAAAGCGCGTTTCGTCGCCGGGGCGATAGGGCCGCAGGCTGTAGCCGAGCGGGATATCAAGGCGGGGCGGCGTGGCGAGGCGGTCATACGGCCAGACCATCTCAAGCTGAGACTTGGGTTGTAAATCGCTCATGGGAGATTCCAGCCTTAAAATTGTGTCACGATGCCGCGTTCAGACGCCAAACGTCAGCGTGCGGAATTCTTGAATCAAGTTTTGATAGCGTGTGCCCACCGCTTCGAGAATAAAGTTGCGGCGATTGTTCTCCATCACGCGCAGATGAATCCACAGGTATGAGGTGGGCAGCGCGTCCATAATGCGCTCGGCCCATTCCACGACCACGACGCCTTTGGTCTCGATCATGTCATCAAAGCCAATCGACTCGATATCTTCCATGCCGCGCAGTCGGTAGCAGTCGAGATGATACAGGATCGTCTTGTCCTGCTCACGGCGGTGCTCATGGACGAGGCCAAAGGTCGGGCTGGTCACGGGGTCGAGTGCGCCCCAGCCTTTGCCGAGGCCGCTGGAAAACACCGTCTTGCCCGCGCCCATATCCCCGGAGAGGCAGATGACATCCCCCGCTTGCAGCAGCGTCCCCAGGCGGTATCCCAGGCGGGCTGTCTGTTCGGCGTTGTAGCTGATGATATCCAATTCACCCTCGCGCAAAATCGGCACGTCCTTACCCTTATTGTCCCACCCATCACTCTGTCGCAATTATAGCATAGGGCATTGGTCGTATCAGGGAAAAGGTGGGTTGCAGGGCGTGGGAGTCGCCGTGATAATGACAGGATTCATGCCACCGTAGAAAGCTGTCACACACACTCATGGGCCATCGCATGTCGCACACAGACACCATTATGAT
>DAOTUR010000187.1:0-2456 GCA_034436915.1 Anaerolineae bacterium | reverse complement strand
GCCCCCAGAGGCATCAGGACGTTCTGGGAGATAAAGTTGCGGATGAACGTCTGAAGAGGAATACGCATACTCTCGGGGAGCATGGGCAGCAGTGTTGTCGCATGATAGATATCGGCCAGGGGCGCATTCAGCACCACGTTATCCACTATGAACTCAGGGACGCCGGCCTGCCGGGTGAGCAGCGTTTTAATTTGCGCGCGAAAATCGCGGTTGCTCCGCACCTGTTGATCGTAACCCCGCAGCAGCGTTTCAACGAACTGCTGATCGGCGCGGGCTTCGGCGTTTCCCTGGGGCGGCGGCAGGGGACGCCCCAGAATACCGACAATTTCGCTGGCGAGAGACACCTGTGTGTCGGTGCCTGTAAAACTGCCCGTTAAGAGAACCGGGCGGTTCTGGGGTTGGCCGTTTTGCTGGACCTGCACATCAGTGCTGAAGTTGAAAACCTGGCGATTCTGGCCGGTCAGCTGGGGCAACAGCGCCCGATCACGCGAGAGCAGATCCTGTAGGGCAATTTCCACGTAATTGGAGTGCGCAAATAAATCTTCCACCGCGTGCAGGGCCGCCCCAAAATGCATCATGCCATCGGGATTACGTCCCCGTTGCGAGGCAAGTTCTAAACGCCGTTCAATATGGCGGTTTGTGCGCCTCAGAAACGCGATCACTCCCGATTGATCGACATTAAAGAGTGAGGCCCCGGGCGCAACCTGCGCGTTCGGTTCCAGCGATTCCTGCTGGGTATTATAGGCCGCTGGCCGCCCGGGGGATTGGGGCCCATGCATCGTATTGGTGACGGCGGGCTGTCCCGGCAGCACATCATCCGCGGTGGTTAGGCCGGCGGGGCTATCAATATGCTCCGCGGGAATATAGTAACCAAACTGCTCGGCGCTCATCTCGCGCCCAAACTTTTTGGCAGCCAGATAGCTTAACGCGCCAAACAACACATCATTAGGCACGCCCATATCACGCAGCATGGGAACAAATGCCTGGTTCATATCCCGCATCCAGTTCCCGAAATAAACAGCGCTGGCCTCTTCATTCGAAAATGCGTTACGGCTGTTATCAACCTGACCATTGGCATTCGTCGTTAAACCCACACGCTCCGCCGCCTCATGCATTCTCGCCTCAAAGCGCTGGATCTTCTTTGTGGTGCTGCGGATCGGCTTAATCTTCTGCTGCGTCAGGAGGCTTTGCGTCGCACGGTTGCCCAGCGTTCTCTGCAACTTAAGGACACGATCAAGACCTATCTTCCCGACCCCTAAGATGTCCTCAGTTTGGGGTGAGACATCAAAACCTGTAGATGTATCGGAGGTTGAGGGTGTCAATTTTGCTGACTCTGTGTGAGATTTATTTGAATGAGTCATGAGGCTATTATTCCGTATACACTTATACATAGAGTAGCAGCGATGTGTTAATAAGACAAACTTTTATTCAGTGGGTGAAGTTTTAGACTCTCCGGACGACGATAGTGGTGAAACATTAACTGACTGATTGAATCGCAGGTAGTCTCCCTAAATAGAGTTGGTAGGAATAGGAACAGTCATGAGGACATCACGAATTGACCACAGACGGTCAGTAATGCCTGCCGTCATTGCAGGCGATCGATGCTGCCACTGACCGTCAGTCTGCGGGACGGCCTTAAGCCGCAGCGTCTTCACAGGTCGTACCAGGTTGTAAACAACATCTTCCCAGATACAGGCGGCACATAACATCGCCAATTGCTTGGAAAAGCCCAGGGTTTTGCGAACCAGGCGTCCATTCATGAGCCGCGAGGTCAAGTTCGTTCGTTCCACACAGGTTGTGCGCGTGCCGGTGCGTGCCAGGGTGGTGTGATCGCCATAAATCACCCGAATGTCGACCCCTGTCAAATTCCCTGTTTCATCGCGCTGCTTGACCATCTGGGTATAATGCCAGTCCGCACCGGGTTGTTTTTGTGTTGGGCGGCGGCCTCGTCCAGTATAGTCCGGGACCTGTCCATACACCTCAACCAACGCCTGTCGATGACCGCCCCACCCGTCCGATAAGACCGGTGGTGGACGATGACGATGCGCCGCCCGCCGCTTGACCTGTGTCCAGAGGGCGATTGCGGCCTGCGTTTCCGTCTGCCCGACCCCACGCCCCACTCGCAAGCGGGTGTGGGGCTCAATCGCTGTGCAACGCCAATACTCGCCCGCTTCATCCGCCTCTAGGCGCTGTTTTTTTCCTGTTTGCGTCCGACATATGTCCACAGACCATCGATCTGCACCTGGCTGATGCGATAGTCATGGAGCAGTCTCGCTTCCACCTGTTCAGCGTGCTGCGCCGCTTCTCGCAGGAAGGACAGGATCGCATCTTCTTTAATGCCTTTGCTGCGGCTGATACTGCTGATCCGCACCCCGTCTGCCAGCAGCGAGAGACATTCCAGAATGTCTTTTTCGTCGGTCTTGCGCTTGTAGAACACCGTCCCGTGCCGCTCGTTG
>DAOTUR010000186.1:0-2484 GCA_034436915.1 Anaerolineae bacterium | reverse complement strand
ATGCTATATCGACAGAGACACCTGTGAATTCTCTTGTATGTCATATACAGCAGAGTTACCCCGAGGTTCGTGTGGTGATTCTCAGTCAAATGCTGCATCTGGGCTATATTCAGCAGCTGCG
Source organism: Anaerolineae bacterium (assembly GCA_034436915.1). Taxonomy (GTDB): domain Bacteria; phylum Chloroflexota; class Anaerolineae; order Aggregatilineales; family Phototrophicaceae; genus JALHOR01. The sequence goes on along the minus strand of DAOTUR010000186.1, from coordinate 2,363 downwards.
GTATGTCAATTTTCTCCTGATATAATAGTATCAAGCAAGCAATAGGAGTGTGAGCTATGGTATCGGTGCGCGCTGTGTATCATCAAGGACACCTGCAACTTTTAGACCCCGTTAACCTCACGGAAGGCCAGCAAGTTCAACTTCAAATTGTCGAGGCGGAAACCCCTCTCAAAATGTTGATTGCCGATCTGCTATCCCCTTTTGAAGGGATCGCAGATGAGGTGGATGAGGCAGCCCTTATGCAAGAACTTGATCAACAGCTTCTGGGCAAACGTCCACTCTCTGACATCATCCTCGAAGACCGTCAATGACCATCTTTTTTATGGACAGTAGCGCCCTTGTGAAACGCTACATGCCCGAAAAAGGCACGGTCTGGATAAGATCTCTTACGGCAGGCAGCGCGATGAATGATATTGCAATCGCCCAAATCACTCCAGTGGAGATGATCTCAGCGATTGCACGTCAATATCATGACACCCAGATTACCCTGCCTGTCTTCCAATCATTCCGCCAACTGGTTTTACACCACGTTCAAAATCAGTATCAAGTCTTGTCTTTATCCAACGTGATCGTGCTTCAAGCGATTCAGGTCCATGAACGTCATCGATTACGTGCTTATGATACGGTTCAGTTGACCACAGCCTTAGAACTTCAAGCCCGTTTGACGCTCAGTGGGAGACATCTCACCTTTGTCTCAGCAGATGCACGCCTCCTAGCAGCGGCCTCGCTCGAGGGATTGATCACAGATGACCCCAGTCTACATCCCTAGTAGACGCTTTTATCTTGGCTGAAGCCTCGTACCGACAAAGCTGTTGAAGAGATAGCCCCCCTGCTCAGATAAGATTGGGCAGAAATATCCTCACTGTATCGCATACTTGAAATAGACTTCTAAAATTAACCGCAACAGTAGAGTCGTATAAGGGCCTTTACACGACTGCTATAATGACCGAATCACCTCATGCAATGAAATAATGCAGCGCCTGTGAACCGCTATCCGTGCGTCACCTATGGTTTCAGTTATGGCAACGCCTCCCTCACAAGTCTTTTGGCATTTCGAACCAATTCATTGGCTGCGTAGTATTCGTTCATGAGATCACCGGATGTGGCCTCGCCTTTGTTCCAGCGATCCAGCGCGAGAATTGCGCTATCCATCGCTGAGAGCAGATCAGTAATCGCCGTTTGGAGATCGGCACTGGCACAGGGCGGAATATCATGCATTGCCGAGGCTCGTGTCGTGCGCAGATTGTCAATCGCCGTCGTCAGCCGTTCGCCAGGCAGCGTGCTATAGGCCGCATCCGCATTCACGGCAAAGGTGTTCAGCTCCCGGTCATTTTGAATCTGCCCCTGCCACCAGGCGGTGAGGGTGGTATCCGTACACTCCGCTGTGATAAGCGTCGCTGTCGGCGTGGGGATCAGCGTCTCAGCCGTACTGCCGGATCGCTGACTCAGCAGCAGACCGACGGCCATGACCAGAAGGATCACGACCCCAATCACACCGACGACAGGCAGGAGAGAGAATTGACCGCCACGCGCCGTTGGTTGTGCGGCGATGCGGTCACCGAGCTGTGAGATCAGCTCAGCGACTTTGGGATGTTGGATGCCCTTGAGCCGCGCTCTGGCCTGGGCATAATGGCCCTGTTTCGCCAAATCACGGGCCTGCTGCACCTTCTGACGGACCTGATTGAGATTGGCATCCATGCGGGATCTTCCTTAGGAATGAGTTGGGAATAAATTCAGCATTGAGAAATATAAATGAGCTTGTGCTCCGATGATCCCTCATCTCTTCTGCTCAACTTATTTCAGCTTTGTTCCTTAATGTCCTTGGGAAATTTGAAGATGTCCCCAATTTCTCTCCGTCGTATATCTACAAATTCATCATAGGTAATGCGGGATTGAATCATTCGTAATCCCTCTAGCAATTCATCGTACCCCTGAAGCTGTTGCCAGAAGCGAACTGACGCAGTCTCGCGGTCTCCAAAAGGATTACGGCCATCAAGAAGTCCAAGCTTTTCAAGGTCGATTTGAGAAACTGTAGATTTTTGCGATCTCAGCCGATCGTAGTGGGGCAGAAGATAAAAGCTTTCGACTGGTTGCCTAGCACTTCGTACGTTCAGTCTCCGTGCAATTTCATCGTATTTATACAGTACAGTTTCGTCGACGATTTCAAGCTCGACACTGCACTTGGGCATCAAAATGAGGTCATAGTCTTTGACTTCTTCCCCATCTTCCTTCTTCTTATGATATTTCGTAACTGCTCAGGCAGGCAAAAGTGGCAGAACAACCATGATCTGAGATAAATTTAGGCCATGAACGAACCTCTTGATGTAACCCAACTCCAAGCCCTCGATAAGGACAGCCTGATT
>DAOTUR010000185.1:0-21008 GCA_034436915.1 Anaerolineae bacterium | reverse complement strand
CGCCGATTGATGCGCCACAGCGCGAAAAATCCCGGAATGCACAAAGCCAAAATCGGCGAATGCTTGAGCGTATGCCACAGCACATTGCCCGCCCCCACCAGCGGATTGACGAGGAAGGTGGTGTCTTTGGCAGCATCATACGGCACCAGAAACCACTGCCCATACATCGCCTGCCACACAAACGGCAGCGGCAAAATCATGATGACGGTTGTGATGCCTGAGAGCCAGAACACCCGCCAGCGCCGCTCATAGGCCAGCAGCAGCCACGCCGGAACAAAGGCCAGCGCCATCTGCCAGCGAATCAAAATTGTGATTCCCGCCAGCAAACCCAACAAAAACGCTGTGTAGGGAATCGGTGTATTTTGATCCCCCTCCCATCTGCTCCCCTCTCTATGCAATGGGGAGGGGCTGGGGGTGGGGTTTTGCCACGTCAGCCGCATCAGCACATACAAAAATGCCGCCATACCAAACGCGCCGCCGTTGTGCGAGTGCATCGGCGAGACGGTGCTGTAATACAAAATCGGCGAGCCGACAAACACCACATAGGCAATGAGCGCGGCTGTCATGGGGTCGCAGACGCGCCGCGCCAGATGCCACGCAAAAATCGCTGAGGCCAATGCCAGAATATTCGCGCCCAACATGACAAAAAGGCTGTACGGCAGTTCAACGCCCTGATGCTGCTGGAAATAAGTCGGATTGATATTGAGCCAGTTGTTTTGCGTGAAGGCATGGCCCACGAGGTAAAACGGCGCTTGAATAATCGCTACACCAAACGGGAACACATTGACCCATTTATGCTGGCTCTCGTCGTACATCACCTTGCTCTCATCATTGACGAAGCGCAGCTTTTCAACCTGATTCGCCAGATCAATATCGTGGTCGATGAGCAGCGTGTCCGCCCAGGCCAGATACGCCACACCATCGCCGCGAATCAACGGGCGATCCAGGCGAATGAGCGTCACAAGCAGGACGAGCAGCAGCAGCGGGAGGGGGGCAAGCAGTCGGCGCACAGGCAAACAATCTATGATGAATTGCAAAGCGCCATTGTAACGAACAACCACAGGAATCGTAGGGGCGCGATATATCGCGCCCTCAACATGCCCTACCGTCCAGCCATTTTCACGATGCGCGGCGTAAATTTGCCCACCAGATCGACCAAATCCAATTGAGCGGCAATGACCTGCTCAATCGGCTTATACGCCTGGGGTGACTCATCCAGATCGCCGCCCATGAGCGTGACATGACGCTCTTTCAGATACGAGTCTCGCATAGTCTTGGTGATACTGGAGAGCGCCTGCTTGCGTCCCATCAAACGGCCCGCCCCATGTGACGCGGAGTTGAGCGCCTGCACATTGCCCTTGCCGCGCACCAGATAGCCCGCATCGCCCATCGAGCCGGGGATGATGCCCATCACGCCCGCGCCTGCCGGAGTTGCGCCCTTGCGATGCACCACAAACGGCTTGCCATCGATCTCTTCCTGCCACGCAAAATTGTGATGATTCTCGACGGTGTAGGCAGGCTTTAAGCCTGTCGCTTTGGCGAGGCGCTCATGAATCACCTCATGGCAGGCTGCGGCAAATTTGCCCGCCATCTCCATGCCTGTCCAGTATTCCTGGCCCCACTCGTTATCGAGCGAGAGCCATGCCAGATGATGCAGCGTGCTATCCAGCTCCGGGTGGCTGTCTTTAGCCGCCTGCGAATAGTGATTCGCCACTGTATAGCCAATGCCCCGCGACCCGCTGTGCGACAAGAGTGCCAGATATTCGCCGGGCTTCAAGTCGTCCAATTCTTCGCCTTTGTGCAGCTCAAATGCGCCCCACTCCACAAAGTGATTGCCGGAGCCGCTTGTGCCCAACTGCGCCCGCGCCTTCTCTTTCAAGGAGCGCAGTAGCCATGTGGCATTCCAGCCTTTATCATCCAGCACAGGATGATACTGGCGATCTTTGTCTTTATAATCTTTCCCAGCCCCAAACAGTGTCTTCTCTTGCAGCGCCTTCTTGAATTGATCGGGCTTCTGGCCCAGGATATGCGGCTTCACCGGGAAGATCGTCAGGCGCATACGGCAGGCGATATCCACGCCTACCGCGTAGGGGATGACGACGCCCTCAGTCGCCAGCACGCCGCCAATCGGGAGTCCATAGCCGACATGGGCATCTGGCATCAGCGCCCCCGCCACCGAGACAGGCAGACGCATGGCATTATCCATCTGGTCAATCGCGCCCTGGTCAATCTGGTCTTTGCCCCAGATGTGATAGCGTTCGTCGGGGTACATGGATATCTCATTCTTGATGGTTTGCAATATATCATAAAGGGTCAGGACATGTATCACAAGCCCTGTATTTCCCATTATAGACAAGTCGTGACGAGACGCAAACGGCTGATCAGGACTTCTCTGCCGTCTCGTAACCTTCGTCTGCCCACCTCTCTGTGTGGAACACGCCTAAGTGTGCTACAATGCGTTATGTGTTCATTTCAATTCTGGACTTATCCGACAGGAGGGTATGATGTCTGTCGTTTCGTTGCTGAGTCAAGCAGACATCTTCGACGAACTCACCCCCACGCAGCTTGAGCTGATTGGTTCGATTTGCGCGGAACGTCATTATCAGGCCAGCGATGTGATCTTTGAAGAAAACACGCCCGGTGATGAGATGTATGTCATCGCCAGTGGCGAGGTGCAGATTCAAGTTGATCCAGCGCTCATTGGACGCGATACCTCTATTGGGGCGCAAACCATTGCGACACTGCGTCGCGGCCAGTCGTTCGGGGAGGTTTCGCTCGTGGATGAAGGACTGCGTTCAGCCAGCGCACGCTGCTCACAGCAGGATACCCACCTTGTGGTGATCCCGCGTGACAAGCTCATGCTGCTGTGCGATACGTATCCGCAGTTGGGGTACAAGATGATGCGTAATCTTGCGGCGGATCTGGCGATGAAGATTCGTCACACAGATTTGCAGATTCGTGAGCGCCTCACTTGGTCAACCGACGACAAGAAGTAGCTCGTTGGCCGCGCTGTTGATAAGGGCGCTTCATCAGCGCCCTTTGCATATTTACGATCCCTGCACCAACCGCACGAACTTGCGCTTCCCCACCTGCAAGACCACAGGCAGCATGTCCAGCGTGATCTGGGCATGGACATCTTCGACGGCTGTGCCATTCATGCGAATGCCCTTGCCCTCGATGAGTTTTTTCGCCTCCTGACCGCTGCTCACCATCTTCAAATCGCGCAGAATATCCACGACTTTTTTGGCTTCGCCCAGGCTCTCTTCTGAGATATCCTCCGGGATAGCATTTTTATCTTTGCTGCGGAAGACATCATCCCAGCGCTTTTGTGCGGCTTCGGCGGCCTCTGGGCTGTGGAAGATCGACACGATTTCATGGGCCAGAGTCATCTTCACATCGTTCGGATGCAGCGAGCCAGCCTTCAGACCGGCTTCAAGTTCGGTCATCTGCTGCGGTTGCCAGCCCAGAATTAATTTGTGATAGACCGGCATGGCCTGATCGGGGATGCTCATCACCTTACCAAACATATCCCAGGGTTCGCTGAGAAGCGGGATATGATTGCCGAGGCTTTTGCTCATCTTAACGATGCCATCCGTCCCCGGCAGGCTCTCGCCCATGATGATGGCAATTTGCGGCTTTTGCCCCAGGGCCTGCTGCAATTTACGCCCCGCTACCACGATATTGAACAGTTGATCCTGCCCGCCCACCTGCACATCGGCCTCCTGCGCGACAGCATCATAGGCTTGCATCAGCGCATAGAAGAACTCATGCAGATAAATCGGCTGGCCGCTTTCGACGCGGTTGGCGAAGTTATCCCGCGCCAGGAACTGCTGCACCGTAAAATTGCTGGCGAGGCGGATGATATCGGCAAAGTCCAGCGGCGAGAGCCATTCATCGTTGTGGCGCACGCGGGTTTTATCACGATCTAGCACCTTGAAAGCTTGCTCGGCATAGGTGCGGGCATTGGTATCGACCTGCTCGGCAGTGAGTTGATCGCGGGCGCTGTCCTTATCCGACGGATCACCGATCAGGCTGGTGAATGTGCCGACGAGGAAGGTCACATCATGCCCAAAATCCTGGAACTGACGCAGCTTCCGCATGGTGATGGTATGTCCCAGGTGCAAATCAGCGGTGCGGGGATCATAGCCGCAGTAGACACGCAGAGCGCGGCCTTCTTTTTCCGCCTCGGTCAGGCGCTGCTGGAGGTCGCGCCGCATCGCAACCTTCGTCTCCGGGTCGCCGTATTCAGCGCCCGACATTAAAATATCAACTTGCTGCTCAATGCTGACCATGTTTTGCTTGCTCACAGAGATAGAGACGAACAATAATAGGGCCGAGTATAGCATACGCACGCGCCCCTGTTCAGGGAGTCTGCGTCCGCTATAATTGGAACGGGCTGCGATCAGACGACATATCTGATCCCTCTTGACCCATTATAAACCTGTTTTAGAATAGGGTAAAGTTCTCATCCCCTGTGAGAGTGGACATGACACATCATTACGACACCTCAGAAGATGATTTTTACAAAGGCATTGAGAATGCATCCGCCTCGGTGACGGATGAAGTGGCCTATCGCTTGATGGCCCATCTCGGTTTTCATGGCCTCCAGGAGCATTTCGGCCCGCTGGATGAGATTCGTGTCGCTGATGTCGGCTGTTACACGGGCGGCAGCACCATTCGCTGGCTGAAGACAGGCCAGGCGCTTTACACAAACAGCGTCGTGAAAGTCCTCGGCTTCGATCTGCATGAGGAAACGGTGGCAGAAGCCCGCCAGAACTATCCAGATCAGCCTCATCTCTTTTTTGCTCGGAAAGACCTGGCTGATCCCATGCTGCTCATTGATGGGCAGCCTTACCATCTGATGTTTGCGCCGTTTGTGGTGGAGACCATCGAAGCGTTTGACGAGGTGCAGCGTTTATGCACGCAGATGCTCGATGCACTGGCGGGGAATGGCGAGTTGTATTTTCTGCGTCTGCACCCGGATGCGCTAACATATGCGGATGTCTTCCGCGATTATCATGTGCCGACGCGGGACACCTGGACGCATGGCGACAGCTTCAAAATCCGCCTTGCCGGGCAAACCGAGTATATGAACGATCATTTCTGGAAGCCTGAGCAGATCGCCCGCCTGTTTAGCGATCAGGGCTGCCATGTCGATCTCATCCCCGTTGGATGGGATGCCTCAGATGCGATTGTTGATTTATTAAAGGGTTTTATTGATGCCACACAGCTTGATGCGGATATGCCAGAGTGGAGCGTTCCGCTGTATCAGATCATCCGCGTGGTGAAGCAGAAAACATCAGCTATTTAATGCCCTGTTGAGCTACTAAACATCTCAAGCTGTCACTCAAGGAGACACTTTCTCAATGAAACAGATGACCAGTGCCGAAATTCGGCAAAATTTCCTCGACTTCTTCGAAGAGATGGGCCACAAGAAAGTCGCGTCGTCCTCTCTCGTGCCGAGCAATGATCCAACGCTGCTGTTTACCAACGCAGGTATGGTGCAGTTTAAAGATGTGTTTTTAGGTGGTGATAAACGCTCTTACAAAAGAGCTACTACATCACAGAAATCCATGCGAGTTTCTGGTAAACATAGCGATATTGAAAACGTCGGGCCATCTTTGCGCCATCATACCTTCTTTGAGATGCTTGGCAACTTCAGTTTTGGTGATTATTTTAAGCGTGATGCTATTATATTCGCATACGATCTGCTGACCAAAGTCTATGAACTGCCGCCTGAACGTCTCGTCTTCACAGTCTACGAGAACGATGATGAAGCCTTCAAAATCTGGACGGAAGATATTGGCGTCAGTCCCAAGCGCGTCGCCCGCATGGGGCCAAAGACCAATTTCTGGCAGATGGCTGATACAGGCCCCTGTGGGCCGACCTCTGAAATACACTGGGACAAAACACCTGAACTCGGTGAAGGTTCCATTGTGCCTCTCTTGAAGGACGAAGATGAGCGCTTCCTGGAAATCTGGAATCTCGTGTTCATGCAGTACAACCGCACCCATGATGATCCCACGCATACAGGCCAGTTTGATGTACCCCTTCCCGCCCCCGGCGTCGATACAGGCATGGGCCTTGAGCGCATCGTCAGCATCATCCAGGGCGTGAAAGCCAACTACGAAACTGATCTGTTCATGCCCATCATTCGCGCTGTGCAAGCACTGGCAGGCCAGACGGATGAGGAGCGCATCGCCAATATTGTCCCCTATCGCGTGATTGCTGATCATACCCGCGCCGCCGTCTTCCTGATTGCCGATGGCGTCAATCCTGGCGCAAAAGGCCGCGACTCCGTCTGCCGCCTGATGATCCGTCGTGCGGTGCGCTTTGGCACGAAATTGGGCTTCAATGCCCCGTTCCTCGCGCCGATTGCTCAGGCCGTGATTGATGTCATGGGCAGCATGTACAGCGACCTCGTATACAAGGCCGAGCGCATCAAGAAGATCATCACGCAGGAAGAAGAACGCTTCTTCCGCACGCTGGAACGCGGCCTGATCGAACTTGATGAGATGCTGGCAGCCCTGCCCACTGGCGGCACGCTGGCAGGCGATAAAGCCTTCTATCTCAAATCGACGCTTGGTCTGCCGATCCAGGTGACAAAGGATATCGCAGAAGAACGCGGCTACACGCTCGATATGACAGGCTATGAATCCGCTGAAGGCCAGCACTCGATCATCAGCGGCGGCGGGCAAGCGATGGGCCACATGGAATCCGCCGAGTCCTACAAAGCGCTGTTGATTCAATTGCAAAAAGACGGTCAACTGCCTGCGGAGGGCGTGGCCTATGATCCCTATAACGCCCAACCCGTCGAGAGCCGTGTGATTGCGCTGCTGCAAAATGGGCAGCCTGTGCAGAGCGCTATCGTCGGCGATAAGGTCGAAGTTGTGCTGAACGCCACGCCCTTCTATGTCGAGTCAGGCGGTCAGGTCAGCGATACGGGCACGATCAGCGGCCCCGGTTGGGTGATCGAAGTGGAAGATATGAAGAAAGCCGCCCCTGGCCTGATCGTGCATGTAGGCGAAGTCGTGGAAGGCACGCCCCGCTCCGGCGACACCGCCACCGCCGCCATTGACGACACACGCCGCCACGATATCATCCGCAACCATACCGGAACGCATCTGCTCCATGCCGCCCTGCGTCATCACCTCGGCACGCATGTCGAGCAGCGCGGCTCGCTCGTGGCCCCGGATCGTCTGCGCTTCGATTTTTCGCACTCGGATAAGGTGGGTGCGGACGAATTGGCCCGCATCCAGGCCGAAATCAACGAGTCGATTTTGCACAATTACCCGGTACGGACGGAAATCAAATCGCTCGATCAAGCCAAGAGCGAAGGCGCAATGGCGCTCTTCAATGAGAAATACAGCGATACCGTGCGGACAGTAATTGTAGATGATGGCAAGACGCGCTATAGCTACGAATTGTGCGGCGGCACGCATGTGGGCGAAACCGCTGAAATTGGCGCGTTCGTCATCACGGGCGAAGGCAGCACCAGCGCAGGCGTGCGCCGCGTGGAGGCTGTGACCGGACGCAGCGCCCTGGCCTATATTCAGGAGCAGATGCAGCAGCTTCAGCGCATCGCCAGCGCCCTTGAGACAACGCCCGATCAGGCCATCGCCAAACTGCACTCGCTGCAAGAAGACGCCCAGGCCAGCAAAAAGCAGATCGGCCAACTGCAAAGCAAACTCGCCAAATATCGCTTTGATGAGCTGATCGAGAACCTCGAAATGCTCAATGGCAATCAGGCCCTCATCGCCCAGATTGACGGTGTGCCTGCCGATACGCTGCGCGAGATGGCCGACTGGTTCCGCAGCAAGGTCAAAGAAAAAGGCGTCGTTGTGCTCGGCGGCGTGATGGATGACAAGCCGTCTGTGCTCGTGGCCCTGACTGATGATCTGGTCAAAGGCGGCCTCAAGGCAGGTGATCTCATCAAGCCGATTGCAGCCGTCATTGGCGGCGGCGGCGGCGGACGGCCCAATCTGGCGCAGGCTGGCGGCAAAGATGCCTCGCAGATGCCCCAGGCGCTGCAAAAAGCCCGTGAATTGTTGAGCCAATAATTGGACATATGAGGGGTATGAGGGGCATGGTCTGCCATGCCCCTACCCGATCATCCTATGAGCAAACGCCCGGAATACATTCAGCTTGCCGCCAACGAGGATGTGAACAGCATCCGAGATCGCTTGACGTTCATCAGGGGCACGCGCATTCTGCTCATCTGGCCGGAACAAGGAACCGCCCTCACGCGCAAGCTTGATCTGGTGCTGGTGCAGCGCGAGGCCAAACGCCGTGCCATCCAGATTGCACTCGTCACACATGATGAGCAGGTCTTGCAGAATGCCGCCGATCTGGGCATGAGCACCTTCGAGACGATTGGCGAGAGTGAGCGAGGCCGTTGGAAGCGAGGCCGCAGCCGCCTCTTCACCAGCCGCGATGATCGCCCGGATGATGCGCCTGAGCCGGAAGAGCTGATGGATGTTGCCAGCCGCATCAAGACTCCCAAACGGGTGCGCTGGTGGCGGGCTGCTTTGAGTCGCACAGCCATTCTCATTGTGATGATCGCGGTTTTAGGCGGTACAGCCTATATTGTGCTGCCCTCGGCCACTGTCTCGCTGCAACTGTCGCAGGATATCCTGCAATCAGAGGTCAATCTCACGGCTGATCCCAATGCGCGGGATGTCGATGTGGAGCGGCGCGTCATTCCCGCGACGATTCTGCGGGCGACTGTGCAATCGACAGGCACAGTGGAGACCACAGGCCGCGAGAGTCTGCCCGATACGGCGGCGATTGGCGTGGTGGTCTTCACCAATCTGACCACCAGCGCGATCACCCTTCCCATCGGCACAACCGTCAGCACAACGACAGGAACGCCCATCTACTACAAGACGATGGAAGAGAAGCGCCTGCCAGGAGGCACGAATCAGACAGTTGAAGTGCCGATTCAGGCGGTAGAGGGATCGACGGGGACGCAGGGCAATGTTGAGGCGGGCCTGATCAATACGGTTGTGGGCGATCTGGCAAGCCGTGTGAGCGCCCGCAATCTGACGCCGACCACAGGCGGCGAATCGCGTTCCTACAATCTCGTCACGCAGGAGGATCATGATCGTCTGCTGGCGATTGTACGCGGCCAGATTCAATCTTCGGCCTATACCGAAATGCAGCAGTCGCTGACCGACACGCAAACCATCGTCATTGAGACAATTCGTATTCCCGCGAATGGCGAACGAAAAGATTGGACGACCTTCAGCAAGCTGGTTGGAGCCTCCGCCGATGTGCTGACGCTCGATATGCGGGCGACGGTTGAAGCGCTGGCGATTGATGATCGCTTTGCCCGCCAGATTGTGCTGGCTGATCTCGCCGCTCGTCAGCCCATCGGCCTCTATCTTGTGCCGGAGAGCTTCCAGTACACGCGAGGCAGCGTCATCGAAACGCGGCCCGATGGAACTGTCGTGCTGAGTGCCAGCGGACAGGGCATTGTCGCAGGCGAATTGAACACCATCAAAATGCAGGAGAGCATTGCAGGCCGCAGTGTGGCCGAGACGCAGACGATCATTGCCCGTCTCGTCAGCCTTGCGCCCGGCACAACCGCGCAGATCACGCTTGTCCCGGACTGGTTGCCGCATATGCCGCTGCTGGCCGTGCGAATCCAGATCGTGACGCAGGAGTAGGCGTGCTGCGGATCATCACGCCTTCAAATCGGATATCAGCTATTCGTGGGTTCCGGGATGTTTTTGTGTTCCACTGAGTTGGATAATAGGCTGATTTTCCTGCTCCGCCCACACCCCACACTGACTGCCGCCATCGCTTTCAGACAGCGTCACTTCTGTGCCATCCATGCACAAAATCGGGTGATACCAACGATAGACCTCCTGCGCCTCTCCTTCGATGTAATGCCCGATCAAAGAACGCCGAAATCGATCAGCCGTGATGTTTGGGCCGCTGCCATGGACGAGGGAGCCGTTAAAAAACAGCACATCGCCAGGCTGCATCACCATCGGGCGCACTTCCTGGTCCTCTGGAATGGGCACGGTAATATCAGTGAAGCTTTTGGAAATATCAGCGGGGACAACACACAAGAGCGGCCAGTTGTGGCTGCCCGGCACGACCTGCAAACAGCCGTTTTCCTCATCACATGGATCGAGCGCAAGCCAGGCAGCGATGCAGGTGCCCGGATTGACCCGTAAAAAGTATTGATCCTGGTGCAGAGCCTGGCCGCGTGCCTGGGGCGGCTTAAAATACATCATGGTTTGCACAGCATACGGTTCGCGTCCGCTAAAGACGGTAATATGCTGATTGATACGCGCATCCAGCATAAAATTCATGCTGATGTCATCCCAGCGATGCATATGGATCATGCGCGGGTAGCGTTTGAGAGGGTCGGATGATGTAGACTGCACGCCGCTGTCATCGCCAGGATAAACACCCGTTTCGCGCAGATGCATATAATGGTCTTTATAGGCCGCAACCTCATCTGTGCTGAACAGATGACGGGCAATGAAATACCCATTGATATCGTAGAATTGTTTGTCCTGAGTCTCTAACATGGGACGAGTTCCTTCTAAAATTCGGACATAAACGAGTCGGGTGAAGCGCACAACTCATACACTGATGATATATCTAAATATGTGGCCTCCAAATGTCATGAGATGCTGACTATATGCCCAAAACTGCTAACAGTGACACACCGACTCTCTCCCACCCGCATCCCCCACCCGGCATCCTGATCGCCTCGCACTTCATCGAGGCGCAAGATTATCGCGTTCAGCGTGTTCATGGCCGACAGGACTGGCTCATGACCTACACTATCGCTGGATCAGGCTGCTACAAAATTGGCCAGACACTCCATCCCTGCAACCAGGGCGATATCGTTCTGCTTCGGCCCGGTATCCCGCATGATTACGCCACCGCACCATCCACCCCGTCATGGGATTTCTACTGGGTTCACTTTATCCCGCGTCCGAACTGGCATCAGTGGCTGCACTATCCCACGATGGGCGGGGGTCTCATCCACATCCATGTTAACAATCCAGGGACGCAGATGGCATTGCAGCAGGCGTTTGAGCGATTACTTCATTATGATCGACCCGGCGAGATTGAAGCAGCGCTGTCACAAAACGCGCTTGAAGAATTTTTGCTGCTGCTGGCCCAGGCCCAGCACATGAGAAAACTCGATCTGCGGATCGAGGCTGTGCTCCAGCAGATCACCCAGCAGTTTTCAGCGCCGCTCACCGTCTCCTCTCTCGCTGAGACTGTGGCGATGTCACCCTCGCGTCTGGCCCATCTCTTTAAGGAGCAGGTGGGCGACTCCATCATCCAGACGCTGCTGAAACTACGCCTGTACCAGGCGGCGCGTCTGCTGGAATTCACGTCGCGGCAGGTGGTTGACGTGGCCGAAGATGTCGGCTTTCAATCCGCACCGTATTTTTCGCGTCAGTTCAAGTTGTATTACGGCCTCAGCCCGATCCAGTACCGCGTGTCCCTCAACAAACGATCTGAGATAAAACCAACACGGATCGAGAAGATGTAGGGTTCCATCATCGCGGCTGTCCATCGACGCCACTGGAGAGTTCTATTACACTGGAGCGAGAATTTTCCATAGCAAACGCTCCACATAAAGGATAAGTTTCTATGCCACCCGGACGCCTCATCGGGATCGATCATGGCATCAAACGCATCGGCATTGCCATCAGCGAGGTGAGCCGCACATTGGCCCGCGAGGTGATGATTCTGACGCGCAAGAGCAAAGCCGAAGATTTTGCGGCCATCAATGCCTTCGCCACCCAGCAAGAAGCGGTGGGCTTCGTCATCGGGATGCCCTACAACGATGCCCTTGAAGGCGCTCACACCCAGGCCGACACGGTGCGGCTGTGGATTGAACGCTTCCGTGAGACGACCAGTCTGCCGATGGTGGAGTGGGATGAACAATTGACGAGCGAAGATGCCCGCGACATCGCCCGCCAGCACAAGCGCAAATACGATGCGCCGATTGATGATCTGGCGGCGCGGGTGATGCTGCAAAGTTTTCTCAACGCTGTACGCGACGATTTGGCAACGTTTCCCTGACGCTCGTATCGCATTCCCTATACACGGCGCTTTTTTGTGGTTCAATAGCCTTATCCTGTCGTCCATCCGTGCAAGGGAATGTCGCATTGAACCGTCTCTTAAAAATTATTGTCCTGTTGGGCGTGTTAGGTCTCTTCGGTTTGGGGCTGCTGTTTGGCTTTGTGATGATTCTCTCCGGCGGCGATCCCGTTGGCTTTGCCCAGAAGACCCTGCTGCGCTGGTCTGTCTCCTCGCGCCAGAAGGAAATTGATCAACCCTATGGCATAGACGCCACCGCCGTTCGATTCACCATCTCGCCCGGTGACAGCCCGTTGGTGATAGCCCGCCGCCTGGGAGAAACCAAGCTGGTGCGCGATACAGCGCTCTTCGTCGATTATCTCAGAGTGCAGGGCCTGGATGTGCAGCTTGAGGCCGGTACGTATTTTCTCTATCAAACGCAGTCGATGGCCCAAATCGCCCTGGCGCTCACCGATGCCAGCACCAGCAGCATCACATTTGTGATCCTGGAAGGCACGCGCATTGAAGAGGTCGCTGCCGATATCACGGCCAGCCGATTGTTTAAATTCAGTGGCAATGACTTCCTGCGGCTTGTCGGGCCAGGAGCCGTCGTTGATGAGTCGTTGGCGGCGCGGGTGGGCCTGCCCGCCGGGGCCTCGCTGGAGGGCTTTTTATTCCCGGATGTGTATATTCTTCCGCCCAACATCACCGCATCGGAGCTGCGCGACACTATCCTGGAAAATTTTGAGGCGCGGGTCGGCACACAATTTGCGGCAGATGCTCAGGTGCAGGGCATGACGCTGCGCGATATTGTGGCGATTGCCTCGATTGTGGAGCGTGAAGCCGTTCACAACGATGAACACCCCATGATTGCCAGCGTCTATCGCAACCGCCTGAATATCAGCATGAAGATGGATGCCGATCCGACAGTGCAATATGCCCTCAATGGCGAACGGGGCAGATGGTGGCCGCAGATCACAGTAGATGATTATCGCGGCGTGATCTCGCCCTATAACACCTATCTCAACAACGGCCTCCCCCCCGGCCCGATCAGCAATCCGGGCTTGTCAGCGATCCGTGCCGCGCTCAATCCGGCCACATCCGAATATCTGTACTTTCGCGCCAAGTGTGACGGCTCAAATTATCATTCGTTTGCCATGACCTTTGATGAGCACGTCGCCAACGGCTGCTGACATCGCAAAAAACACGTTCTGGAGGGGCATACCTGCGGATATGTCATGCCTCTGCTTGTTTTTCTCCCGATAAAGAGACTCTATGATCCAGCGATTCGCGTTTTATCTGTGTTTTGCGCTCATTATTTGCAGCCTGTTATCCGCGTGTGCGGCTGTGCCACCCACCCCGCGCAAAATCGCACTGCTGGCTCCCTTCGAGGGGCAGTACCGCGAGATTGGCTATGAGGCGCTCTATGCGGCACAGATGGCGCTGCAAGAGACGCAGGCCCACTATGTGCTTCTGCCGCTGGACGATGGCGGTACAGAGACCTCGGCGCGTGAACGTGCTCAGGCCTTCACCTACGATCCATCAATTGCCGTTGTGCTGGCGCTTGGCCCGTATGCCACGACGCCGCAGGTGCAGGCCGCTTATGGCACACTGCCTGTGCTGCTGGTGGGCTACTGGCCGAGCATCCCCCAGAGCAAAAATATCGCCGCCCTCAGCGCCGATTTGCGCGACACGCTGCCAGCAATCCCTGACCCTTACAGCTATGCCGAGCAGGAATTCGGCGGCGCGGAAATTTTGTCTCTGCCGCAGTTTGATGGGCGTAAGGGGTGCGTCGTCTGGAGCAGCGCACAGCCCGCTGACGAAGCGTTTACAGCCCGCTACAAGGCCATGAACACCTTCGCCCCGCCGCCACGCCTGATCGCGCCCCTCACTTATAACGCTGCGAAGATCGCCATAATTGCGATCCGTGATCACACGGCGTTGAGAGATGTGGCGCTCAATGGGATTTCTTTTGATGAAGCGGGCTACTGGCGCGAGGCAGCAAAATATCAATATGGATGCGGGGCGAGTTCGTCTTAAAGGGGATGCAAAAAGGCGCAGATATCTGCGCCTTTTTTGTACAGCAGGTTATTTCTGGACAGGGAGACTGCTGCCCACCGCCACCAGCGCGGCCAATTGTTCATAGCTTGGCGGCGGTGATTGCAGCACAGGTTGACCATCGCCGTACTTGATGAAGATGGTAGGTGTACCTGTCACTCCCAGGCTGTCGCCATACTTGGCATCAATCTCAATTTGACCCGCTTTGGTGGTCGCGCAGTCCAGCAGCTTGCTGTAATCCATATCCATCTGCTGCGCGAAGGTCTTGGCGGTCTCAGGGCCAAAGCGGACGCGGCTGTTGAGATCGAACAGGGCATCATGAGCACGCCAGAACGTCCCCGGATTGATCAGCTCGGAGCATTCCGCCATGTGTGCCATCAGATAGGAATAGGTCTGGTCAATCGCGGGCAGAGAGCGGAATTCAAAGCGGGCCTTGCCAGTGACAACCTGGTTGGCAATGAATTTTTTGATCTGGGTCTGATAATCCTGGCAGTGCGGGCAAAGGTAATCCTCAAAGGCTATCACGGTCACGGGCGCATTGGGATCACCCAAGACGAACGCCCCATCCGCTGTGCGGCTCTGCGGCACTTTGGAGTAATCAATAGTGGCGGCGCTGGGGTTAAGCGCATTGCCAGAGACAAAGATGGCAACCCCGGCAACAATCACAGCAGCGACGATAATGCCAATGATGATCATCATTTGATTATCGCGGGGTGAATTTTTAGCTTTTTGCACCATGTGTGGCGACACCTTTCTAAAGCAACAGAGTCTGTAAGTTAAGGCATACTTTAAAACGACAACATTACGAGTTTCTTCCATCAGTATGATGTAAGGAGATGTCTCGTCCCTGGCCTCCTGGCGCATCGCAGACGGATCAGCAGGCTAAAGCGGCATCTTGTGGCTACAATAGGGCCTCTACAAGAGACAACAGGAGCGAAATGCTTATGCGTATGGTCGATCTTATCGGCAAAAAGCGGGATGGACAAGCCCTGACCCACGATGACATTACATGGTTTATCCAGCACTATACCGATGGTCAGATTCCCGATTATCAAGCCTCGGCCCTGCTCATGGCGATTTACTTTCGCGGCATGTCACGCGCCGAAACATCTGCCCTCACGCTGGCAATGGCTCATTCCGGCCACCTGATGGATCTGTCGGATATCACCGATTATGCCGTTGACAAGCACTCGTCGGGCGGCGTCGGCGATAAAGTCTCGCTGGTGGTGCTGCCGCTGGTGGCGGCTTTCGGCGTGCCTGTCGCCAAGATGAGCGGGCGCGGCCTGGGCTTCAGCGGCGGCACACTCGATAAATTGGAGGCGATTCCAGGCTTTCGCGTGTCCCTGACAGAAGAAGAATTTCGCACCCAGGCCCGCACCTACGGCATTGTGCTGTGTGGGCAAACCGGCGAACTGGCTCCCGCTGATGGCAAAATTTACGCCCTGCGCGATGTGACAGGCACAGTCTCAAGCACGCCTCTCATTGCCAGCAGCATCATGAGCAAAAAATTGGCCTCCGGTGCAAAAGGCATTGTGCTGGATGTGAAATGCGGCAAAGGCGCGTTCATGGCCACGGTTGATGAGGCGCGTGAGCTGGCCCGCGTCATGGTCGATATTGGGACGGACAACGGGCGCGATATGATTGCGCTCATCTCCGACATGAATCAACCCCTCGGCGTGACCGTCGGCAATGCGCTCGAAGTGCGTGAGGCGATTGAGGCGCTCCGCGGCGCTGGGCCGCAGGATTTGCGCGAACACTGCCTCGATATTGCCGCCTCGATGCTGAAATTGGCCGGACGTGGCACGCAGTGGACAGATTTTGATGCGGTGAAGTCTGAGTTGGAGAAGAAACTCAGCAATGGCGAGGCGCTGGCAAAATTCCGTCAGCTCGTCGAGATTCAGGGCGGCGATACCCGTGTGATCGATGATCCATCGCTGCTGGCGCAGGCCGCACACAAAATTGAGGTCAAGGCCACAGGCAAAGGCTATGTGGCCGAGGCGGGCGCGAATTATATTGCGATGGCGGCATTGGTGCTGGGGGCGGGCCGCGAGAAGAAGGGCGATGTGATTGATCCAGCCGTTGGGATCGAGGTGTTTAGCAAGGTGGGCGATCACATCAATACAGGCGATGTCCTCGCCATGATTCATGCCAATGATCTCACGAAGGCGGATGAAGCGCGGCGGCTCGTCGATGCGGCGTTTATCATCGGGCATGAGGCTGTGCCACCGCTGCCCTTGTTTTACGATGTGATTGTCTAACCTGAGTTTTGGTGAGCGCTGCTGATGACCCCTCACCACGCGGCTTTTTTCCGGGGCAGGTTTTTTTTGCAACCTCATTAACACATCGAATATCTCGTGCGTTCGTAGGGGCGCAGCGTACTGCGCCCAAAAAACGATGATCTCGATCAAGTGGGAGGGGTTGAAAAATTATCCCCAGAAATCTTCTGGTAAATCCAGCGCGTGTGCAGGCCGTTTGCCCGTGAGCACAACGCCCTCAAAATCCACCTCCAGCAGAGGC
This sequence comes from Anaerolineae bacterium, assembly GCA_034436915.1. Classification (GTDB taxonomy): domain Bacteria; phylum Chloroflexota; class Anaerolineae; order Aggregatilineales; family Phototrophicaceae; genus JALHOR01. The sequence goes on along the minus strand of DAOTUR010000185.1, from coordinate 4,373 downwards.
ACATAATCAGCATAATCGCGGCCCTCAAGGAACTGCCATTCACCGATCTCGCGGAGTTCCAGCCCACCGCGCCGCCGCTTGAGCATGACAAGAAACGGCAACCGCTGCGTGAGAGCCATCACCTGCGCTTCTGATTGAGACGGATCGCTCATGCGGGCCAGCATGGTCAATGCAGTACGTGTCCGCACCATGTCGGTTGTCCCGCGAAACACCCACCATTGGCGCGGCGGCGTCTCCTGCGACAGCAGTGGGGCAATCGTCGCAGGATCATCGGAACGCAGTTCATCCAGCACCAGCAGCGCGGGAGTGGCATCGAGCGCCGCCTGAATCTGCTCGCCAAACGTGATTCCCGGTGTGTCTCCCATCGGCCATCTGACGACCAGACGCTGGATATCGACAGGCATATGCAGCTCACCAGAGCGCTCGACGGTCACAACCCGTTCAAGCGATGCCCGTTCGCGCATGAGAGCACTCATCAGGGTTGTTTTGCCCGCTTCGGTATTGCCCACCACGACCAGCCCCTGTTCAGAGCGAACAATCGCCCGCAGCAGCGTCGCCGCCTGTGCTGTGAGCACCTCAGAGTGAACGAGATCATCCAGCGTGGGCCGCTGAACAGGATGCAGGCGAATATCGGCGCTCCATTCGGGCGCGAAGGGCGGGGCGGCGACATTGATGCTTACAGAGCGATTGTTTACCGTCAGTCCGATCTCGATCACAGGCGTATCATCATTGAGGTCTGTGCCTGCCGCCTGCAAGATTTTTGACAGCGTGCGCCGCAGATGAGGCACGTCATCAAAGATTGGCTCCCGCGCCGTGAGATCCTGGCCGGGGCCTTCGCGCACCGCAATTTTATCCGCGCCATCAATCGCAATCGTCGTCAAACGCGAGTCTTGCAGCAGCGCATCCAGCACGCCAAAGCCAAACAATTCGCTGTAGACGCGCTGCAAAATCTCGGCCTGCTCTGCCCGTGACAGCACCACCGATTCCACAGCGAAGATATACTCGCCTACTTCTTTGACCAGCGTGCGCCGTTCTGTCTCATCCTCAGCGGGCATAGAGCGAATATCATCGCCATGCTCCTCATGAAATTGATGCAGAATACGTTCCACCAGGCCGCCATAGGAGATGACGCGGCCTGTCAGCGACGGGACAAGGCGGGGCTGACGTTCAGAACCATCGGGGCTATCAGACATAAAAACCTCTTTGTGGGGCAAGTGATCCCTTGCCCCTGCACATGCTATATTTTCGCCAGTGACACGCGCCGCAGATCCGGGTTGTCACAGGGACGCCGCCCGACCTTTGGCACATCGATCCACTGCTGGTTGTGGAAGAGACGCACCACATCCATCGTAAAATCGGTATTCGTGTCTTTGCTGTTGCTCAGGAGCGATGATCCAACGCCATAGGCATCAACTGGGGCGCGAGCACGCTCAAACAATTCTATCTTATCCCGATTAAACCCGCCTGTGACCACGATCTGTACCTGCTTGCAATAATCCTGCGCCAGCGTTTCTGCCTCGGCAGAAACGTTCCAGGTGTGCCACGCATTGTTGAGGGCATTGCGGACGGTACGCACCAGCACCGGACTCACGCCTTTGGGATCGTCGGCATCGAGCGAGGCATCGCGCAGTTTGGCGCTGGTGTCCAGGCGCACCCCGTTGAGCGTGTACTGTTTCATGGCCGTCTCATCACCCGCCTGATGCGCCGCCCAGTATTTCTCCCAGAAGGCTGTCAGCGTGCGAACCGACGCCGCCACCGTATCGTTATTGAAATCGGCCAGCAGAATGCGCGGCGTCTCCAGCGGCATATGGCGGGCAAAATTGAGCATCATCTCGGTGTCATCCGCGCCAAAGCAGGCGATGAGGGCGTGCGGGATCGTGCCTTTGCCTTTGCCGCCCCACCACAGGCCCTGGGCATCAGTGCTGACGGTGGGAGTCGTAGTCTTCTTGTATTCCTCGTTATAGCGCTTGACAGCCAGATAATAGGCATAGCCATCGATGGCCTGCACGTCGGGCAGATCAAAGCGGGCGGGATAGTACAACACCGATTTGCCATTTGAGACTTGCAGCACTTCATAGACATTGGTGGCGATGCGGCTGGCCCGCGACAGCACGCCCAGAATCGGCGTCTCCAGCAGGGCAAAATCACGGTAGCGTCCGCGCACTTCAATCACCGTCAGCACGTCTTCGGGATCGCCATCATAGTAGGTGACATCGCCATCCTGCACGGCATCGACTTCGAGCGCGTCGGCGGTGCTGACCCATGAGCCGTCGGCCTCATAATAACCGGTAGCATATTTGAGCATACTCAACGCCACATCCACTCCGGCCACCAGCGCAATTGGTGAGCGGCGGTTGAAGATTTGCGCCTCCACATGCACATCGCCCACCTTCAGCGTGTCAAAATCGGGCAGATGGCGCGGATTTGTGCCGCTGTAGGTGTAGCCCTCCTGCGAGAGTGCGGCCAGAACGCGGACGACATTGGTGAAGTATTTATCGGTGTAGATGCCCTTGCGGAGGCCCTCAATATCGAGGTGGAAGACATCCTGCGTCAGACGTTGATGGTCGAAGAGTGACATAATGGTTTGCCTTTTATGAGTGCCTGTTTGATCGACTTGTCCCCATTATAGACCTGTCGCTCTGAATAATATCTGAACAGGGACTTGAAGGCGCTCGTAAAACCATGAAAGAACATAACTCTGTGGAGCCATATTGTGTATCCAGGAGTTTATCCGTACCATGCTCAGAGAGAGTCCACTCCACACAAGCGATATCCATGACCTCTTTTCTCACGTCCAACCGATTGATTTACGCGCTCATTGCCTTCGGGATGAGCACTCGTCTGGTGCAGTATCTGCATAATCGCTCGCTGTGGCTGGACGAGGCGTGGCTGGCGTTAAATTTCAAAACACGCGATTTTATAGGCATCTTGCAGCATCTCGATTACAACCAGAGTGTTCCGCCTATCTTTCTGCTGGCCGTCAAAGCACTGTATCAGGTCTTCGGGAGCAGCGAGTATGTCCTGCGCTTTATCCCGTTCATCGCCTCCCTCGCCATCCTGCTGCTGCTGTGGCGCATTGCGGCGTCTCTGATGCCCGCCAGCATCCCGTTTGCTCTCGTCCTGTTCATCGGCTCACGGACATTTATCCGCTACGGCAGCGAATTTAAACAGTACACGAGTGATACGGCGATTGCTCTCGCCCTGATTGGCTTTGCGATCACGATGGTCGGTGTCTATCCACGCCGACGACTGGCGCAACTGGCCGCAGCCGGGGCGATTGCGGTCTGGATTTCCCATACAGCGATTTTCGTTTTGGTCGGGATTGGTCTCGTGTTCTTCATTGATGGTCTATGGAGCAAGCGCGACTATCTCCTGTCGATTGTGGGGATGGGGGCTGTCTGGATCGTAAGCTTTGGTCTTGTGTATATTCTCTTTTATCGTGACGGTGTGTCAAACTCCTACCTCAATACCTACTGGTCGTTTGCGTTTTTACAGCCCAATCTCACATCGCTTTTTAGTGCTGTGTTGGGTGTGTTTGCGTTTGTGACCAGTGAACTCTACCTTGAGGTTGGCGTGCTGGTTGTGATCCTCTTCGGTTTTGGCGTGGGGCTGTGGATGCTGCCTCGGCGCGTCTCGTTAGTACTGTTAGCGCCGATTCTCCCGACGATGGCCGCCTCGCTGCTGCATCTCTACCCGTTCAGTCATCGCCTGGTTTTGTTCATGCTTCCTGGCGTGATATTGATTGTGGCCGTTGGGCTTGGGAGTGTCTGGCAGCGTGTGTATGCCCAGCAGAAGCTTGTGGCAGCAGGGATTGCTGTGCTTCTCAGCGGCCTGTTTTTCATCAAGCCGTATGTGTTTGACATTGCCGAGGCGCGGGATGCGCTGGCGCTTGTGCATCAGCAAGACCCAGGAGCGCATTTTTATACCGATGACTACGTATATTATGTGGGCAGCTACTACGGAGGGGATGTGCAGCCCGTCGAAGCGCTCAAAATGCTCACCTCGCCTGTATGGGTGATCTATGACACGACAAACGCCTACGCCACTGAAACGTATATGGACAGCCTCGGCGGTCATGTCGCTCAGACGTTTTATACCCCAGGCACGGTGGTTCGCCAGTATGTGCCTTAGAAACGGTTGATGATGCGGAACGTAATGGATTTACCGTATTAAACGCATGTTTTGGAGAGCGTTTTCCGTAGGGGCACGATGCATCGTGCCCCATTTGCAGCAACTTAAGCAAATCACCCGTCATCTGCCTCGCTTTTGTCCTGTCGTCAGGGGTTGAAAACCCCTGCCTTGCCTTTTGCGGGACTGAAAGTCCCGCTCAAACCATCTTTTTGGGCGTGTTTGGGCGGGGTTTTCAACCCCGC
>DAOTUR010000184.1:0-2560 GCA_034436915.1 Anaerolineae bacterium | reverse complement strand
GGCTGGAGGGGCCGTTGTATGGTTTACCCATAAGTTTGATGAATGCCTCTTAGATGAGCTTGAAGAGAATGATATTGATGTGGAGGATTCTATCACGCATCGAGCGGCGATTATGTATCTAACTCTTCAAGACTTTGGTGTAGCACTATAGTGTCTACTCACATGTGCATTCGCCAGCATGGTTCAATGGCCCATAAAGCTGTCTCAGTTGAGCCCAATGTCGCGGCAGCGCTGCTCGGGCCCGCCCGCCCGCTCGCTACCGCCCCTTCTTCATCTTCCAGTTTGACCATTTCGCCATTTGATGATTTGCCCGTGCCCCTGCCCCCGCCCTTACACTTGGTCACCGCACTGCCGCGGAAGTCTTCTTTGACAGATTAGATGAGCCCGTCGTGCGCCTGCTTGCTGACCTGGCCACGGGCCACAAGCTCACGCCACCGGCCTTGCTGATGCAGGCGCTGCTCCACAGCGGCCGCTCACTCGACCCTGCGGGCTCGGCGCTGGACCTCGCCGCCATGTTCGGCGATGGCGGCAACCTCTGCGCCTAACTCGGTGGAAATCCAAGAGGACGACGCGACCCGCTGGGGCTGTTCTTCACAAGTCCAGCCGACCTGGTCGGCCATGCCGTGATGATCGGCATGCGAGGCGTCCGCGGCGGGCTCGAGAACATGACGGCGGAGTACGCCGCCAATATGGAGGATGACCTCGACTGGGCGATGGACTGGAGCCGCCCAGACAACGACTACAGCCGCCTGAGTAACACATGGGTGGCCTGAAGCTTCGCGGATGGCATGCGCGGCGGCTTCGAGGCGGGTATCAACGCGGCGATGTCCGACCTAACTTTGGGCTGGTGGGTGGGGAGGAGGGGGATGGTGGGCCAGTGGCGAGATCGGGCAAGGGGGCCGCAGTATCCGCCATGCGTTCGCTACTCAAACATGGATCAAGGGCACACCAGAGGTCAATCGGGTTCGCCATCCGCAGAGCGCGAACTAAGTTTGATGTGGGCCTTCTTGACGGAAGAGTCAATCGCCAGATCGTTGACCCACAAACGAGCGTGCTGATCTCAAAGCTCCGACCTGACTTTGTGGGCTTCAATCCAAGAAATAAGGTGTTTGTGATTGCAGAAGCGGTCGTAAGTCAGACTCCCGAAGCAGCCACGAAAAAGTTGAACGATATGAAATTAGTCATTGAGGCGGCTACCAGCCGTAGATTTATTGTGAAGCGTATACTTGTGACACCTGAGAAGATCACCGATTGGTAATGGAACACCCACCAACAGACAAACACCACCCAATTTACGCTGACGATTAATATATGACTATGAACAAGTCAGATCCTTTTAAGCAGTATGCATCCCTGGATGTGTTCTCTATCGTTCTTGTCGGCGATGCGAGTGTGGATCGCAATGCCCTTCTGCCCGCAAAAATCCTAGAATATCTATCTGCACTTTTTGCAACGATTGAAGCACCTGTCCAAACCAATGTGTTGGTTTCCAGCTGGCTCAATTTGGGGAACTCGGCACCAATGGCCCACTACTCGGACCCTGAAGATCATGATGAAAAAGCTCTGTCCTTGCATGATGCTAGCAAACTATTGTCGAAAGTACGCAAGTGCGAGGGTGTAGCCGTGTCGGCAGTCATCTCCGCGCACCGGCAGGATCGGCGTAGTCGATCAAAGTGGCGAACGGCAGATATGAGAATTTCCAATTGCCCAAATTATGTCGGTCATAATCCACGGCAGATAACGGGGTCTTGGGTGTTTTCTTTTAGTGCAGATATGTTTCACGGCCTGCCAATGAACGTCGTGCGGACTTTCTTTCGGGACTCCTGCAAGTTTTTGGCCGAAGCCGTGCCTGACTCCTACGCATTGTTTGTAGATTATGCGTCGACTCAAAAGAATGACTTTGGCCTTTGGTATACGACTCCGATTTGTGGGAGATCCGAGGTCGAATGGCGGCTTCAGCAGCAGATGTGGAACACTCTACGTCACGGCGAGCACCCTGCGATACGCGGAGTGTACTGGGCGAATGTGTTCTCAGCACGCGTTCTATCTGTGATCGGAGGGCTCCCCGCCATCAAGGAAGCCATGCACAACGAATACGTCAATCGAATACACATGGATGTGCATCTTGAACCGATCAATGGGGGATCGCTGTACATTGAGATCGATGATTTCCCGTGCTACTGGCCAGAGCCACCTCCAAAGGTAACTTCGATAGATGCGGCAGAGGGGCTCTATCGGCTCTGCCATAAACATGGTCTGCTATCATGGCGGTAGCGCAGTGCTTAAGGCGGGCATCGCGCACTTACACTTGGTCGCCGCACTGCCGCGGGTGGCTTCTTTGACAGATTAGATGAGCCCGTCGTGCGCCTGGTTGCTGACCTAGCCGCGGGCGACAAAATCACGCCGGGCTAAAAACGCTTGGCGATGTCATCAATCACCTCGGAAGGGGCAGGCGGTTAATTGATAGAGATCCTTCGCGGCACTAGATCATCTTTGGTAGCGCGAAGATACTGATAAAAACTGATACTCGAAATCTTATCACTATTTATTAAAAGTAAAA
>DAOTUR010000183.1:0-3414 GCA_034436915.1 Anaerolineae bacterium | reverse complement strand
ACGCGGCGGTCAACATCGGACGCCGGGCGTCAGTCAGTGCGCCGTACGCGGTGTGTATGTTGGGTGCAAAACCCGTCACAACTGCAAGCCCCCGCCTTTAGGCGTGGGGTATTTGACATTATTCTCTGCACCTACTCCAGAATTGCATCCCCCCCTGAATCGGGTGTACCATAGCAGCGTTAACAGTGTGTTATTCAGGCATCGGACGAGATACTCTTTTCTGTCAACGACCCCCGGCTGAAGCCGGGAGCATGAATAATGCTCATGTTGACCAGACTCAGGCTTGAGGTTAGAGCCTACGTTAGGGGCGAATACATAGGCACTTCGGGATGACCTTCCAGTTCCGAACTCTGCGGTGAACGATTAAACAGGCTGAGGGTCTAAGTCAGTGTCATTCACACAAAACCGCTCTCTAACTTTGTCGAGGAAAACATTTCCCCGGAAACGGGTGCGGCTTGGGAGCGAGCCAGAGGTCACTTAAATCGCTCCCTCCCTTCGGGGAAAGTACTCTGGCGGCTACAGCGTTAGAAAGGAAGTACGTCTTTCCCCACTGGGTTAAAACCCGGTGTCCCCAGGCGAACATTTTATGGCAGGCTTCCGCGACAGACGACGCACGCGCTATGCAGGCATCTGGCGGGGTGCGAGTGAACGCACCCTCGATGAGATTCCAGAGGTAGAGCACAGCCAACCGCGCCGTGTCCCCGTCAATTGGCGGCTGTTCAGCGGGGCGATTGCGCTGTGTTTGATGCTGGTGCTCGGCCTGTTCTTCGCCTCGGATGCGTTTTATATCCGCAGCGTGGCGGTGGGCGGCCTCAAATATCTGACCAAAGAAGAGGTATTTGCGGCGGCGGATATTGCCAATGTGCATATCTTCTGGATCAGCCCGGAGATGGTGCGGCAGAATCTCATGCGCTCCCCCTCGATTGCCGATGCCGAGGTATCGCTGTCGTGGCCGCCGAATATGGTGCATATCGTGGTGCAGGAGCGTGAACCCGCGCTCGTGTGGGAGCAGGGCGGGACGGGCTTCTGGGTCGATGTGACAGGGCGCATGATGGCGCTGCGGGCAGATCGCGCTGACCTCATTCGCATCAGCAGCGATATGACGGAGGAAAACAGCCCGCTTCGGAGCGGCCATATCAGCGAAGAGATTGTGTTTGGGGCGCTGGAACTTCAGCAGGTCATGCCGGATTTACGCACGCTGCGTTATGATGCGGTCAAGGGCCTGGGGATGCGGAGTCCGGATGGCGCGGATATCTGGTTCGGCGCGGGGACGGGGATGGCCGAGAAGTACGCTATCTATCAGGCGGTTCAAGCCGATCTGACATCCCAGAATTTTCAAGCCTGGGAGATCAATGTGGTGAACCCGGATGCGCCTTATTACAATCTTAACTTCACTGAGGCGACAACAAACACACCTTAATCCTCTTCATAGGCGTTCAAATTGCGAAACAGCGCAAGCATCGCTATGATGAATGGTCAAGCGCGCACGACACGATCCCATCAGGGGAACGTCACACGAACGAGAACGAGAGCATGAGCCATATTGTCGTTGGGTTAGATATTGGCACGCATAAAATTTGTACCATCGTGGGCGAAGTGCGTCCCTCCGACATTTTTGTCATGGGTGTTGGCATTGAGCCCAGCCGAGGCATGAAAAAAGGCGTGGTCAACGATGTACAGGCCCTCTCGGCGGCGATCTCCGCCTCTGTCCACAAGGCGGAGAAGGCCAGCGGCTTTCATATTGAACGGGCCTTCGTGAGCGTGGCCGGAGCGCATATTTCCTCCCTGACCAGTCGCGGCATGACGGGCATTACCGGGTCACGCAGCGTGCGCCAGGATGACCTTGATCGGGCGATGGAAGCGGCGCGGGCCGTGAGCATCCCGCACAACCGCGAGATTCTGCATGTTGTGCCGCGCAACTATACGCTGGATGGGCAGGAAGGCGTGCGGAGTCCGATTGGGATGCACTGCTTCCGCCTGGAAGTCGATGCCCATATCATCACGGCGTCCTCCACCAGCCTCGATAATCTGGCGCAGGCGGCGGAAAACGCGGGCGTGCTGGTGGATCGCTTCATCCTCAATCCGCTGGCGGCGGGCGATGCGATTTTGACCGAGCAGGAGCGGGAGAGCGGCGTGGTCGTCATTGATATTGGCGGCGGCACAACCGATCTGGCGATTTTCGTGGAGGGGACGGTCTGGCATACGGCGGTGATTGCCGTCGGCGGCGATCACATCACGCATGATATCACCTACTGGATGCATGTGCCGTTTGAGTTGGCCGAAGCGGTCAAAATTCGGCATGGGCATAGCAACAGCGGCATCGTCAGCGAATCAGAAACCTTCATGGTCGAGCCGTTTGGCGAGGGGCTGCCGCAGGAAATCCAGCGCAAAGAACTTGCGTGGGTGATCGAAGCCCGCATCGAAGAATTGTTTGAACTGGTGCAGAAGGAAATCAAGCGCTCCGGCTATGATGGCCTGCTGCGGGCGGGCGTGGTGCTCACGGGTGGCAGTTCGCAGCTTGAGGGTATGGCCGATGTTGCTGGACGCATTCTGGGCTGCCCGGTGCGCCTCGCCAAACCGGAGAAGATGACGGGCATGGCCGACAGCCTTCGCAGTCCATCGTACAGCACGAGCGTGGGCCTGCTGCGCCTGGGCCTTGACCTGGATGCCATGCCGGATGCACCGCTCAACAATGGTGCGCCCGCGCCCGGAATCAACATCAGTGCCCTCATCGGCAACTTCTTAAAGCGATTCTTGCCGGATTACAGTGAGCGCTAGTCGGCAAAATATCCAAGACCTTCACAAGGCAAAGTAGGAAAAGAGTCCGTATCATTGTTTTCCCCACTTGCCTTATACTTACCCTGTTGGGACAGCGATGAATTCTTATAAATTGATAAGAATTGTGTTGTCCTTACTGTAAGCAACATGAAGCTTGGGTAGAAGATAGTTAGGGGATGGCTTGTTTTTGTTGCATCTGGTCAACCAGGGATTACAATAACAGTATACCGTTTTGCATCAGCCTCTCACACGGCGTATTTTAGACGACAGGGATACATAGCTTATGGATGGCTTCGATATTTCGACAGGCGAAAATTTCGCACAAATTAAAGTGATTGGAGTCGGCGGCGGCGGCGGCAACGCGGTCAATCGCATGATTAATGAGGGCCTGGGCGGAGTCGAATTCATCTCCATCAACACGGATAATCAGGCCCTGATGCTCTCCAAAGCCAAGACTCGTGTGCGTGTGGGCGAAAAATTGACACGCGGCCTCGGTGCAGGCGGCAACCCCGAAATTGGGCGCAAAGCGGCTGAAGAGAGCGCGGACGAACTCTATGAAGTCCTGCGCGGCGCGGATATGGTCTTCATCGCCTGCGGCATGGGCGGCGGGACAGGCACGGGTGCATCGCCTGTGGT
>DAOTUR010000182.1:0-9614 GCA_034436915.1 Anaerolineae bacterium | reverse complement strand
TGTTGCCCGGACGGATGCCCGCTGTCTTGAGCGGCCTTTAACACCTCATCTAGGCTTTCCTGATGTTACGTGTGGCAAGACTTCGCCACACACCCTCTCTCAGTCCTTTGTTAAGGTGCAAAGAGCCTTCTAAGAAATCAGGGGCGGAAATACAAGTTTTACGCCTTACCTCCCCATCGCTAAAGCGCGGGGCTTCACGGCGCTTCTTCGGTGAAAACGCCCTACCCTTGTAGACATTCCTGCTCCTCAAAACGAGAAACTCCCTCTTTCAACTCTCCCTCATGCGAGTATGATATTCTTCCCCACAAAACCTCGATTCATGGAAGAGAGGGTCACAGCGATGCAGTTAACGGGACTCACAGAACTCCTGCGGTCTAGCCATGCCTATCGTCAGTTGGTGGAAGACCTCACCTCCGGCACTCATGCCTTAAATGTCCTGCGGGCAGCACGGCCCTTTCTGGTGGCGGCGCTGGCGCAAGATACGACAGCCCCCATCATCTACATCACGGCACGCGGCAAACGCGCCCACAACACCGCCGAGCAGCTTCCGGTCTGGATCGACAGCACGCGGCCCATCTTGCGCTTCGCCGAGCCGACGCCGATGTTTTATGACCGCATCCCCTGGGATCGCGCCGTGATTCAATCGCGCCTGGAGACGCTGGCCGCCCTCATGCCCCTTGAATCTTCCTCTCCACAAGGTGGGGAGGGCCAGGGAGAGGTCTCGCCAATTCTCATCACCAGCGCCCGCGCCCTGATGCAGCGCACCCTGCCTGTGTCGCTGTTTCGTCAGCGTTCGATGGTACTCAAACCCGGTCAGCAGCATGATTTCAACAAGCTGATTCAGGCATGGGCGGCGATGGGCTATGAGGGCGCATCGATTGTGACCGAGCCGGGCCTGTTCAGTCGGCGCGGCGGCATCCTCGATATCTTCCCGCTGTCCTCACGCAGCCCGATTCGCGTGGAATTTTTTGGCGACGAGATTGATACGCTCCGCACCTTCGATCCGGCTACACAGCGCTCAACCGAAACGCTCAAAAGCGTCTCGATTGTTCCGGCCCGTGAAGCCCTGCCCGATCTGCTGCCGCGCCTGCACACCCATCTCAAAACCTGGTTCGAGCAGATTCAGAAGGTCGGCCAGGAACGCGGCCTCGCCATCACGCAGGATATCGACACGCTCCAGCATGGGCAGAGCTTCCCGTCGATGGAGTATTACCTGCCCTATCTCTACGATCAGCCCGCCAGCCTGCTCGATTATGCGCCCGACGATGCCTTGATCGTGGTCGATGATGCCGAAGAATTGCAGGAGGTCATGGCGGAGATTAGCGAGGAGGCCGCCTATAACCACGATAACAATCTCAAAACGGGTCTGCTGCCCGATGATTACCCCATCCCCTATCTCGATATGCCCACCCTGAGCAGCGATCTGGCGGCGCGGCGCGTGCTGTATCTGAATAACACGGGGCGGCTGCCCGACCAGACCAGCGAGGCGATTGTTGAAACGTCGGCCTCGCGCCTGTTCTTCCCCGGTGGGCGCTTTGGTGGACAGGTGCGCCCGGTGCTGAATTATGCGCGTGATCGCCAGCAGCACGGGGAGCGCGTCGTCATGGTGACGGTGCAGACGGATCGTTTGCGCGAATTATGGTCGCAGCAGGATCGCGTCCAGACGCTGGCGGTTGTCGAAGACATTCTGACACCGCCCGAACCCGGCAGTATTCTGCTGCTGGCCGGGACGCTGGCCGAGGGCTGGACGCTCAACACGGGCGAGACCGCGCTGCATCTCGTCACTGATGCCGAGATTTTCAATTGGGCGCGACCTGAGCCGCGCCGCCGCCCGGTCGCAAAATCAGGCCGCCGCAAGCAGGCCGCCGAGAGCTATGCCGACTGGAAAGAGGGCGAATATGTCGTGCATGTCGATTATGGCATCGGGCGTTTTCGTGGGCTACGTCCGCGCATGGTCGAGGGCGTGGAGCGCGAATATCTGCTGATCGAGTATGACGGGACGGATCTGCTCTTCGTGCCGATCCATCAGGCGGATCGCCTCACGCGCTATGTGGGGCCGGAGGAAGTGCCGCCGCGCCTGCATAGAATCGGCAAGCCGCAGGACTGGCTGAAGGCCAAAGAGAGGGCGAAGCAGGCCGCGCTGGAAGAAGCCCGCGAACTGCTCACGATCTATGCCAAACGAGCCGCGACACACGGCCATCCCTTCTCGCCGGATACGCCCTGGCAGCATGAACTTGAAGCCTCGTTCCCGTATATCGAGACCGACGATCAGCTCAAGGCGCTGCGCGAAGTCAAGCACGATATGGAAGACGAGATGCCGATGGATCGCCTCGTGTGCGGCGATGTGGGCTATGGCAAGACCGAAGTCGCGCTGCGGGCGGCCTTCAAAGCGGTGATGGATGGACGGCAGGTAGCGGTACTCGTGCCGACAACCGTGCTGGCCGATCAGCATTACCAGACGTTCAGCCGCCGTATGGCCGCCTTCCCGATCAAGGTGTCGATGATGTCGCGCTTTCGCACCAAAGCCGAGATCACGGAGGCGCTCAAACTCCTCGCCAATGGCGAAATTGATGTCATGATTGGCACACATCGTTTGCTGAGTGAGGATGTGAAATTCAAGCATCTGGGCCTGATCGTCATTGATGAAGAACAGCGCTTCGGCGTGAAGCACAAAGAGCATTTCAAGAAGCTGCGCGCCAATGTCGATATTTTGACGATGACCGCCACACCGATTCCGCGCACTCTGTATATGAGCCTGTCCGGGGTGCGCGATATCAGCATGATTCAGACGCCGCCGGAAGAGCGTCTGCCTGTCATCACACACGCCGGCACATATGACCCGAAGATTGCACGGCAGGCCATCCTGCGTGAGTTGGAGCGCGGCGGCCAGATTTTCATCATTCACAACCGCGTCAAGACGATTGAATCGGTGCGCGAACGCTTTGAGGAACTCGTCCCCGAAGCCAGCATCGTCGTGGCGCATGGGCAGATGACGGGCAAGATGCTGGAAGGCATCATCAGCGATTTCAGCCAGGGCCAGTACGATATTCTGCTCGCCACCTCGATCATCGAGAACGGTATTGATATGCCCAACGTCAACACGCTCATCGTGGATCGAGCCGATTGGTTTGGCATGTCGCAGTTGTACCAGATTCGCGGACGTGTGGGGCGCGGCGCACAGCAGGCGTACTGCTACTTCTTCCATGCCGGACGTTTGACCGAAGAAGCCCGCACGCGCCTGGACACACTGGCCGAGCATGTCGATCTTGGCTCCGGCTTCCAGATTGCCATGCGCGATCTGGAACTGCGCGGCGCGGGCGATATCCTGAGTATCAAGCAGACGGGCCATATCGCCACCGTCGGCTTGCAATTGTACACCCAACTCTTGCAGCAGGCTGTCGCGGATTTGAGGGGCAATCAGGCGGTCAGCACCGCGCCCACCTCGGCCCGCGATCAGATCATCATTGATCTGCCGCTGCCCGCCTATATTCCGAGCGATTGGATTGAGGAGATGGCGCTGCGCTTGCAGTTGTATCGGCGCATCGGCAATCTGCAATCCTCCGAGGAGGTCGCCCAGTTGGACGCCGAGATGCGAGATCGCTTTGGGCCGCTGCCGGATGCGGTGGAAGGGCTGCTGTATCAGATGCGCGTCAAGCTGCTGGCGAATGCGATTGGGGCCACCGCCATCCTCAAGCCGCGCCAGGAGATTTTGATCAAGCTGCCCTGGCTGGCGAGCGTGAGTCGGGAACTGCTGTCGGTGCAGTTGGGGTCAGATGTCGAGGTCAGCCGCACCGCCGTTGAGCTGGCGTATGATCCGCTCACATGGCACGAACGCCTGCTGGCCGTGATGAACGAGATCAAGCTGGATATTCGCATTCCGACGATGACGGTCCAGGCGGGGGCGTAGGGATGCCGCGTTTCAGGACATGGCGTGCCATGTCCCTACGAAGCGCGATATATCGCGCCCGATTGCGCCGCACCCTGTCAATGAGTTCCAGGAGATCGATGCGAAAACTAGCGGCGTTTGCGCGGCGCGTAGTTGATCTTGGTGGGGTTGGGATTCTTGAGGACAGTCATAGTCGGTGCGGCGACAGAGGATGCAGCCGAGACCACTGCTGCGGAGGCGCTGGTGACGGATGCGATGAAACGCTGCTCATAGGCGCGATCTTCAGCATCGAACATGTCTTTGAAGTCCAGATAGTAGGACACAGCGGCAAAAATTTCAGCGGGTGTCAGATTATATTCGGATTCGAGTTCTGTCAGCGGCATCCCGGAGGTGTAAAGCTGCCCAATGAGGCGGGCGCTGTAGCCGCTGATCTTGGCCTTGCCATTGACCACATGCACATAGGCGACGGGTTCAGGATCACCATAAGTGGTTTTTCTGGCTTGATAGGATTTCAGAAACATAGTGTCAACTCTCGTTCAATCTGCGGAAATGTATGATGGTACAAACCATCCCGCACAAAGCGGGCCATCATACAGCGGGCCTATACAATGTACAGGCCCAATTGCTAGTTTAACGCAACACGAGTGAAATGCAAGCTTAACGAATCTCAAACGGCATCAACATCTGGGCCGCGCCGTTGGTGAGGTATTGGATGTTCATCTGCCAGTAGCGCAGCGCCGCAGCCGGGTTCATCTGCTCGGCCAGTTGTGCAGGCAGCGGCTTGCCTTTGCCATGCACAATGACGAACGGCATATCATCGGGGACGCGGGCGAGTTCACGCGCTTTGGCGAGGGCATCGTACAGGCCGCCGTTGGCATCCACCAGCCGATTGCCGAACGCCTGACGCCCCGTCCACACGCGCCCACCGCTGACAGCTTCGACCTCATCGTCTTTCATCTTGCGGGCCGCGCCCACACGCTCTTTGAACTGCTGATAAATGCGCTCGATATACTGGCGCATTTTTTCGCGCTGGGCCTCGGTGAACGGCTCCACCGATGTGAACATGCTGGCATTTTCGCCGCGCAGATAGGTGTAGGGGTGAAAACGCAGTTTGCGGAGCGCCTCGGTGTTGACCAGCTTGACGCTGAACACGCCAATCGAGCCGGTGATCGTTCCTGGCTGCGTCACAATCCAATCGGCGGGTGTGGCGATGTAATAACCACCCGACGCCGCGACATTGTTCATATACACGACGACAGGGCGCGTCTTGGCGAATTCATCCAGCGCCGACGCGATGGCTTCTGAGGCCGAGGCCGAGCCGCCGCCGCTGTCGATGAACAGCACCAGCGCCGCCACATTCTCATCCTGCATGAGGTTGCGAATCTGGCGCACGACGGTCAAATCGCCCATGCGTTCCCCACCGATCAGCGGCAGCGGAATATCGACGGGCGGCTGTGCGCTCTCGCCCTGCACGATCAGGCCGCCGACGCGCAAAAGCGCAATATGGCGTCCGCCGAACGTCGGGAGGCGCAGCGGCAGCATGGCGTCCACTTCGTCCCACAGCTTGATATCGTGAGTGTTGAGCTGTTTGGGAAAGCCTTCCTCAGACAGCAGCACATCGACAACATGGGCATCACGCGCTTCAAAATCGGTGTAGGAGCCAACATCCACCAGATGGCGGGCGTCTTCCAGCGAGATATGACGGCCTACGGCGATGCCCTCAATCAGCATCTCATACTGCGAATCGAGCAGCCAATTCATCTGATCCCGCGACTCAGGCGAGGGATCGGTACGGACGAAGGTATCCATCGCGCTCTTGTACGGCGTGATAGCAACCGCATCGGCTTGCAGGCCCAGGGTATCCAGCGCCTCGCGCAGATAATTTTGCTGCTGCACCAGACCGGTCGCGGCCACGCCGCCGCCCGGTTGCAGCCAGATTTCATCCGCAGCGCAGGCCACATAATACGAGGCCATTTCGTAGCGTTGGGCATAGGCGATGACGCGCTTGCCCTTGTCGCGCAGGCGGTGAATGCTGTCGCGCAGCGATTGCAGATCGGCCAGCGGCATGGCGAAGCCCTGAATATACAGGATGACGCCCTTGATACGCGGATCAGCCGCGAGGCGTTCAAAGCGATGTTCAAGCTCAAGCAGGCTCAACGAAGACCGACCCATCAGTCGATCCTGAATGATATTGCGACGGGCCGACAGCGCCGGCAGCGTCTCCGGCAGCAGCATCACCACATACCCCAGAGACGGGGACGCCGTAAGCCGCTGCTGGTTGACAAGAGAGATCACACCGCGCACAAGCGGTTGCACAACCTGAGCGAATTCAGCACTACGAGAACGAGACGCCATGAGAAGATTCTTTCGTTTTGGACATGGAGTTACAACCATAGTACCAGTTTTATGGCCGCTATGTCACGCCTGAGCGATTTCCACATCTCGCTCTGATCTTAAGATGCCGTTTAGACATTCCTACCCTGTTGTCATTGACGTAAATAATTTTGAACATACAATTTTATAGATGCTCATAAAGACCCTTTGTGAACGATTACCTCCACTGAAATAGGTGTTGCGAGGGCCACCATTCATCAAAAAATCATACAAATGAGTTTATTATAGAAATGAATCGTGCTGCCAACGCGATCCACACCCCAACATAACGAGATTGAAAATCATCTGACAGTCAATTCGCCTTTATAATCAAATCAGTATCGCCGCCTGAGGGGGTATGCAAATGGTGCAAAGCCAAATCGGACAGACCAGGAATTCGCAGTTACCGACATGGCTTGAGGTTCTGATTACACCACGCTCCCTGCTGGAGCGGGTGGAGGATGTGCGTCGGGCGCGTCTCTTCCTGATCATTATGCTGGTTGGCATCCTGATCGCCCTCATGGTGGGCGTGATAGGACTGCTGATCCAGAAACCCATCCCAGGCTTCTTCATCGGAGCGATGGGTTTCGCCCTGGCCTATGTCGTCGGGCGCTTTGTCTCCTTTACCCTGTGCAAATTCTATGTGCTGATCGTGATGACCAACAGCAGCCTGCTGCTGCTACTGTTTAAGCCAGAATGGTTTAATATGCCGCAGGCGTTCCTCGGCATGATCATCACAACGCTGCTGGCGCTCCTGCTCGTCCGCATTCAGACGGCGCTGGCAGTTGTCATTGTGAATGTGATGGTGCTGCTGTTCCTGCCCTTTATTGATCGGCAGGCGACAGAACTGGTGCTGTATCTCACGATGTTGGGCGCGGTCAGCATCATCAGCATTCTCATGATGGTCATGGGCTATTTGAGCGAATCCGATATTGAGCGGGCCTATGCTCAGGCCGAGGCGCTGCGAGATACAGGCGATCACTTCCGCCGCCTGCTCGACTCCTCGCCTGATTTGATGGCCGTCCACGCCAACGGCAAGTTTCTGTATATCAATGCGGCGGGGATGCGCCTGCTCGGAGCCGCCCGCCTGGATGATATCATTGGTCAGGATGTGCGCCACTTCATGGCCGAAGGCCAGCGCAGCCTCGTGGCTGCACAGCCGCTGCATATGAATAGCGATAATGCGCTCACCGTCAGCTATCATCAGACGTTGCAGCGCGTGGATCGCCGTCTCATCGACATGGATGTGACCGTCTCACCGATCCAGTTTGAGTCAGAGCTGGCGACGCTGCTGGTGGCGCGTGATCGGCGCACCCAGGACAGCCCGTCACAAAACGAATTCCCGATGGATCGGCTGATGGATCGCCTGCCTGTGCCAATTTTCGTCACGAGCGACGCGACACTGGTGTATGCCAATCACTATATTGAGGCGCTCACAGGCTACACCCCGGCGGAACTCAAACGCCAGTCGCTCTCAAACATCATCAGCGATGTTGAGACGCGCACGCACGATGACAGCCTCGCCGGACGCATCCAGGAATCTGAGGTGCGTGTTAAACACAAATCCGGCCAAGTTCGCACGCTCATCCTCCGCACGCAGACCCAGGAGTATCGCGGCCAGCGCCTCGCGGTCAATATCGGCTATGATCCGCGCCAGCATACGCGCTGGAACGACCAGGAGGCGTGGATGCTGGAGACAGCCTTCGCCAACTATCCGGAAGGGCTGCTCTATCTCGATACGGATCTGCGAAACGGCCCGACCATCATCTCAGCCAACCGCGTCTTCTGCCACGTCAGCGGCTACACCGCCGAAGAGCTGCGCGGGCGGACGCTGCATTTCTTCCTCGGCACACAGGGCGAGGCCAGCGCCGCCGAACTGGTGCGCCAATCTCTCGCGCAGGGCGAAACGTTTGAGGGGTCGGTGGTCTATCAGCGCAAAGACACCACCTCAGCCGCCGTCAGTTGGAGCGTGCGCCCCATCCGCGATGATCGCGGGCAAATGCTATTTGCCCTCTTGCGTCAGCGGCCTCTCACAGAGACGGAGACAGCCGCCAAATCGCCTTTGCTGCCGCCTGAGAGCGAAGGCATGATGCTTGAACTCATCTCAGGCTATGTCTTCATCCTGGACATGACGCCTGATGAGCAGATCAGGCTTGTGAAGACGAATGCCGCTGTTCACACGCTGCGCCGCTGGACGGAACAGGATTATCCCTCGGTGCAGACGTGGAGTGATGTGGTTGCTCCCCTCGACATAGAATCTGTCACCGCGCTGCGCTATGAGCATTTGCGCGACACCCTGATGGAGACGATTGAGATGTCTCTTCGCACCTATGACCCAGCAAAGACTCGCCCAGTACGCTTGACGCTCCGTGTCCTCCCGCTGGACGAGGCGACGGGGACGCTGCGCGTGTACGGCGTCGCGCAGGATATTTCGCAGCACACGCCGGCGGAAGAGGCCCTCAAGGTGCATCTGATACAACAGTCAGTGGTGATGGAACTGGGCTTGCTGGCGATTGCGGCGGAAGATTTTAAGAGTCTGGCGGAACAGGTGGTGCTGATGTGTGAACAGGTCATGCCGGAGGCTATTTGCGTGGCGGCCTTGTATCAGCCTGACGAAAAGCAGCTTGTGGTGGTAGGGCGCGGCACGTCAAAGATTGTGCCACCGATAATCCCATTTGATATGCAGTTGGTCACGGGCTATACAGCCGAGACAGCGCTGCCCATCCTCGTCGCTGATTATGCGACAGATGAGCGCTTTCACGCACCGCCCTGGCTGCCAGCAGGTCACATCCGCAGTGCTTTGAGCGTGGCAATCCCCGGCCAACAGCATGTCTACGGCGTGCTGACGCTGTTCCACGCGCTGCCACAGCGCTTCAGCGAAGATGATATTTATTTCGTCCAATCCATCGCCAATGTGCTGGCCGCCTTTGCGGAACGCGAACGGATGCTGAACAACGAACGCGAGCATCGGGAGTTCCTGCGGATCATGGTGGATGTCAGAACTGTCGTCAACAGCAGCATGGAACTCTCTGAGGTGGTGCGGACAGCCCATGACGCCATCGTAAAGGTGGTGACCATCCCGCACAACTCCATCATCGCTCTCCTCAACAGCGATAACCGTCTGCACATCCTCAGTCAGCGCGGCTATGATGATATCCCGTCGCAGGTCTTCGAGAAAGATTATGGTCCGGAAGAGATGCCCATCGCTCACGCTATGATTAAAAGTCATCAGCCGATTATTATCGATGACATGAGCACATCTTCCTCATGGTATATGGCCTATAGCCCGCAGGTGTTGTCCTTTGTCGCTGCGCCGATCCTGGTGGAAGATCAATGCATTGGCATCATCAATCTC
>DAOTUR010000181.1:0-7783 GCA_034436915.1 Anaerolineae bacterium | reverse complement strand
CGTGGGTTTGTAGGGGCAGGATACATCCTGCCCACGTTGAATCCCCGACAAATCATCAGGGCGCGATATATCGCGCCCCTACGCCAATCCCACCTCAAATTTACGACATGCACCATTGGCTAATAGTGCCGTGCGCTTCCATTCCGCCTCAACGATGCGGCCCCACGCATTCACTCACCCCCGCCGTGATCGCCCCAAACACACAGCGCCGATCCTGCCCGCAGAGGGTGACGAAATACGCGCCCGCCCCGGACAGACGGATGGAACGGCACTGATGACGATCTATGGGCCTGTCTCCCCGTTATCCCACGCTATTTCTTCTGCTGCTTCAACGCATCCCGTGAATTTTGCAGGCTCTTCGCCGCATTTTGCGTGTTGGGGTCGATTCGCAAGGCGGCCTCGTAATCCGCAATAGCGCGGTCATAGTCTTTCTTGTAGTAGTAGCTGTTGCCGCGATTGGCGTAGGCGTTGGCAAGTTGGGGATTGAGGCGGATCGCCTCGGTGTAATCGGCAATGGCGCGGTCATAGTCGCCCTTGTTGCGATGCTCCTCAGCACGATCAAAATACTGCCGTGCGCTCATACCTGTCGGGGCGCTCGGCGCAGGGGCGGGGGTGGACACGGCAGGCCGTGTCCCTACGGGGGGCGTTTGGGCGGGCGATGGTGCGGGGGGTGTGGGCTTAAAGCGCTTGAGATCATCAGGATCATAGTCAGGGTAGCCACCCCAGAAGGCTTGCAGCGTCTCCCAGATGCGGGCAGCATTCGGGCTTGGCGCTTTCGCCATGCGCCGCACGATGTTGTACTCGCGTTCGCGCTCCTCGGCGTCAATCTCGGCCTGGATATCCTTCTCATGGGCCTCAAGATTGAAGGTGCGGGTTCTTGCGCCACTGGTGCGAATCTCGCTCAGGATTGCTCGTGCTTTGTCCCATTCCCGCGCCTCAAACGCCGCATGATAGCGTTCAATCGCCTCATAGACATTAAAGGTGGGCGAGACGGGCTGCGGCGCGGGTTCTTCGATTTTAGGGGGATTGCGGAGTTGTTCTGGGGTTATGGTTGGCTGGGCTGCGGCTTGAACAATTTGTTCCTTCACCACGACTTGTTCTCTTGTGGTGACAGGATGCAAGACAAGATCGAGTGGTTTGTTAAGGAAGCGCGTTTGAAGGCGTTCCATGCCCTCGTTGAAATAATCGGTATGAATCCGCAGCCCGTTATAAGCGGGCAGCAATTCTAACTGGCCCACAAGGTATTTCTCGGCCTCGCGGAACTCAAAGTTATCAAACAGCAGTGGAGTAATATTGCGTTTGTAGTCCATCGCCGTTTCGATTTCGCGCCGTACCCAATCGCCAGGATTGAGGCAGCGTTCTAATGTTGTGGGGGTGAGCACGAGAACAAAATGCGCCCGCGCTTTGATCTGGTTCAGGATGATCTGCTCAAATGATCCTGAATCAATGGATTCAATATCATAGAAGGCATCATAACCGTGACTATGCAGGGCTTGAAAGATTGCCCGCGCTATAAAGCTGTTTGTACGCCGATAGCTGATGAAGACAGTTTTTTCGATCTGCATGGCACGCGCCTATGGGAGATGACCGATCAGTATAGGCTTATTATGTCCTCATCTTACCCGTGTGGCAACAGGGGAGAATGGAGGCACAAGAGATCATGCCCCCCCAGGTCAATCGCGTCAAACCGTAATCTCTTGAAATTGAGCGTTCACAATGGTTTTTGTAGGGGCGCAGCGTGCTGCGCCCTTGATATAGGCATCCGTCATGTAGGGGCGCAGCGTGCTGCGCCCCTACATAGATACCTCCTATGGGCTTTTATGAACCAGAAAATTTAAGACTCGGTAATCATTCACCTATCCGTGAGAATCGTGGGTTTGTAGAGGCACGATGTATCGTGCCCTGGTGATTTGTAGGGAATTTGGCGTGGGCGCGATGCATCGCGCCCCTACAACGGCCTTTGTCGCATGGATAGGTGAATGATTACAAGACTCGGTAATCATTCACCTATCCGTGAGAATCGTGGGTTTGTAGGGGCACGATGGATCGTGCCCTGGTGATTTATAGGGAATTTGGCGTGGGCGCGATGCATCGCGCCCCTACTCGGTAATCATTCACCTATCCGTGAGAATCGTGGGTTTGTAGGGGCACGATGCATCGTGCCCTGGTGATTTGTAGGGAATTTGGCGTGGGCGCGATGCATCGCGCCCCTACGAGGGCGTTTGTCGCATGGATAGGTGAATGATTACAAGACTCGATTGCCCTATGATTGTGGGTCGTCGAGAGAGTTCTGTCAAACGAGCGCGAATCAAAAAGGCGGCATACAGGCCGCCTCTTGCTGACGCCATACCATAGAGCGCTATTCGCGGCTGTTGGTCAGCACTGCACCCAGGACGCGCACATGCACCCGTTCCAGCGCCTCACGCGCCTGTGCCGTATGATCGCGCCGTGATGCCCCCGCCCGCACCACCAGCAGCACACCATCGACTTTGCGCCCCAGCACGACAGCATCACTGCCTTGCAGCACAGGCGCACAATCAAACAGCACATAATCGGCGCGATCTTTCAGCAGGCCGATGATCTCTTCCATGCGGCGGCTGCTGAGGAGATCGGTGGGATTGGGCGGCAGCGGGCCAGCGGGCAGCAGCGACAGATTGTCAACGCTGGTGGCAAGCAGCGGCAGATCGGTCAATGCGCCGCTTTGCAGCATCATCGATGTGAGGCCGCGCTCAGCGGAGACGCCCCACAGTGTATGCTGGCGCGGCTGGCGCAGATCGCTGTCCACGAGGATGGTTTTGTGGCCGGCCTGGGCGAAGGTCACGGCGAGATTGGCAATGGCGGTGCTCTTGCCGTCTTCATGGGCGGCGGCGGTGAGCAGGAGGGTTTTCAAGGGGAGTTCGACGCTGCTGAACATGAGATTGGTGCGCAGCGTGCGATACGCCTCTGCCGCCGCCGAACGCGGGTCGGTCAATGTCATCAAATCGGGGGTGGGCATGGCGGTGACTCCCTCATCAGGATCAAAATCGAGCAAACGGAGGCTATCGTATAGGGAAGAGTGGGCTTTGGGCAAGGGGTAGGCGTCAAGACCGTCGCAGGAATAGCGATGTGAGGCACAAAAGACCCTCTCATGCCATCAACACATGGCGCACAATTCAATCCCCATTATCTACAATTTAGACACCATCGCCTTTGTTTCGTCCCGCGCTTAAAATGCGTTACAATTGAGCACATTCATGACACCTTTAGGTACTCATTAAATTCAATAATTTTGGGAATTGTCGCAATGTCCACACCCCTACCTTCCAATGAAGATATTGTCGCTTACAGTCAGGCGGTTCCCTGGAAACAGATTGAACAGGCCAAACGTCGTTTTAATGATGCGCTTAAACATTTAATACCCACAACGCAAGATCATGATCTCCGCCTCGATGCGCTCACGAAGGCGACGGGCATTCCTTTGTCATTGATGTACGACGATTCCGCCAAAGGCAACGTTATTCTGGGGGATATTGGCGGGCGCTCTGTTGTGATGGGCAGCTTCGTCAGCGAACGCTATCGCTTTGGCAAGCCGCTGATGAAATCCGTTGTGGCCTACAATCTCAATCCCTCGGTCAATCACACCAATCTGGGCCAGACCGAGAATCCCACGACGCAGCTCCGGGCGCTGGGGGCGGAGCTGGAATTGGGCCTGTATCACCCGGATGGCAAATCACCGAGTGAGGCCGAGGTGCTGCACTTTGACGCGGTGTATCGCAACAATGCCCACAAACTCGGCATCACGCCGCAGGTAGATCGTGAGGCGTGCATGTATCAGGTGGAGGTGCATGTCGCGCCGGGCATCGGGTATCATCGCGCCCGCAAATCGATTGACAGCATCCTGCAATCGCTCGTCCTCTCTGCCGATGCGACGGGTCTGCGGACGGCGATTTTTGCCGCCTACCCGATCCTGAGCGATTTTCGCCTGACGGATGATCCCAAAGTCCACAGCGCCCGCGATGTCATGATGGAGATCAACAGTCATTTCCCGGCGTATCTGGCGCGGCAGGCCGAGGTCAAAGCCCGCTACCATATAGACCCAAATGCCAATGTGGTCGAAATCTTCCGCAATCAGGGCTGTCATATTCATCTTGATCTGGCGGGGCGCAGTGAGGCGTTGGGCCTGCTGTCGTTCTATACCGTGCTGCGAAGCGCGACAGCAATTGCCAATTCCGCCGTGCTCAAGGGCAGCCCGTTCGTCAATGGGACGTGCGATGCCGAACTGCTCTGCACCCGCGAGTATTTGCGGGCCGCGACGGTCACGGCCCGCTATATCGATGTGCCGCTCAGTCCGCATTTTTCGCCGGATGGCCTGACGCGCTATGGCAATCTGCTCCACTCGGAACGCGCCAATTCAACGCCGCGTGCGCTGCTGTGGGATGGCTCCCTGGGCCATGATGTCTCGGTCATGCACAACCCTATCGGGCGCGTGCGGCCTGATCTCGGCACATCCAAGCGCATCTGCACGATGGAGAGTACGGGAATGCCCGTCAATATCAGCGCGTCACGGCAGGCGGCGGTGCTGGCCGATTTTGAATTTACGCACACCTTGATCGAGAGCTATTACCGCGAACATGGCACCGATCTGGGGCCGCTGCATGAGGACAAGACGCTCTGGGCGCTGATTGGCCCGTTGAGCACCGAGCATTTCATCGCGCAGCAGGATTTGTCAGACCGCGAAGGCACGGACATGGTGCTGGAGACAGCCGCGGGCACGCACATGACGCTGGCCGAATTCTACGACATGAAGCGTCGCTATATGCATCGCCATCTAACGGAGGTCGCTGCCGTGACGCCGCGTGATATCGATGATGTCTATATCAGCCTGATTCGCATGTTGGAACCACCGAGCGGGCGCGTGGCGCAGACGCCGGAGCAGTATCTGGCCGACAGCACCACGCGCAGTACGGGCAACTGGGGCAAAATTTTACGCAACGCCTTCATCGAGGAAGGCGGCACGCCGGGGACGCATAATCCCGATGCGGTGCTGCGCGTCGTCAACCGCGTGCATGAGTCGCTGCGGCGGCGCTATTTGCAGGGCGTGCCAACGGGGGATTAGGGCGTGTTATGCCCTTATTGTTTGGTCGCCACCCCTCACCCTCGGCCCCTCTCCCACAAGGGTAGAGGAGTGCAAAACAGGGCAAGAAAGACCGCATGTGCTTTTCTTTTGTAGGAGTGCATAATGGTGCAGTAGAATTTTTTACGTCGTTCTATTGGTTCGCAACAGGTCACAGCGCTTTTGTAGAGGCGCGGTATACCGCGCCTCTACGCCAATCCCACCTCAAATGAGCATACAGGGGGCGAACCACGCTGTTCTACACCGCTACGAATAGACAGGATATGTCATGCTGTTCATTCGGTTGCAAAAAACGACCCCACTCCTCCCCCTTACGAAGTGGAGTTAAAACTCAGGTCACTTAACGGACAGAGCCCATGAAACTCATTTTTACCTTCACTCAGCCCATGCCGCCCGGAAAATACACCACCACCGCCATCGATCTGCCGGATGAAATGGCTCAACTGCCCGATGCTGAGACGCATGTCCTCGCTGTCGCCCAGGCAGTGGCCGCCCTCACCCGCGTCAACCTCTCTCTGACCTGTCTCGGCCTGGATATCAAAAACAGGATGATCAAAGAGGTCAAACTCAGCGACAAGGAGCAGCAGGAGGTGGCCGCGCTGATCGACTCATTCGCGGAGACAGTGGTGAGCTTCTACTACAAAGGTCAGGAGCAGGCAGTGCGTAAACTTCGCATCATTGCCCCCATCGCCTCGCCCGTGATGCATATCGAAAAACGTTCAACCCGCTCAACCGTGAGCGCCAACACCAAGAAATCCGCCGTGTTTAAAGACAGCCTGCACCGCCCTGATTTTCAGGCCCTCGCACAGTATGAACCCAATCAGCAGGCGTACTATGCTCGTTTTGGGCCGCTGGTGGAGCATATGCTGGCGCTGCTCAATGCCCACCCGACGCATCACGAATGGCGCTTTCAGGGGCTGTCCCCGCGCTGGCATGATGAGACACAGCAAAAACAGGTCACCAAACGTCAGGAGACCGCGCAGCGCAAAGTCACCAAAGAGACCACCCGCGAGAACCGCCGTCAGGCCCTCGACGAAAAGCGCACCATTCGCGGCCAGATCATGGGCAAAAAGTCGCCCAAAGCCGCCGCCAAGCCCGACGATGATGAGAGTGAAGCGGATTAAAATGATGGGTTTGTAGGGGCAGGATGCATCCTGCCCACGCCAAATTCTCCACAAATCATCAGGGCGCGATATATCGCGCCCCTACAAACCCACGATTCTCACGGATAGGTGAATGATTACGTCGTCCCTACACCAATACGATTTTACGGTTCACAATAGGTCACAGCATTTTTGTTGGGCGCGATGCATCGCGCCCCTACGATGAAATGGAAAAGAGAATAAGGGGCGAGGAGGCGAGTAAAAGCCCCTCTACCACGCAGTGGGAGAGGGGTTGGGGTGAGGGCGTTAAAACAGCATCTTCTTGCGATTGGTCAGCGCCGCAATAATCTGGCGATCCGCCTTGCCGAAGCCGTAGCCTTCCATCTCCGCCAGCGTGACCCAGGCATAAGCGTTGGCCTGGAGCGTCTGCGGGGCATCGTAAGGCGGCATCGGGCCAAGATAGCGGCAGTGATAGGCGTGCAGCGTCATGAGAAAATGCGTGAAGCCATGTTTGACCTGCATGAAGAACTCGCCCACCTCCACCTCAATCGCCAATTCTTCACGCAGTTCGCGCTTGAGGCAGTCGGTCAGCGTTTCGCCCGCTTCCAGCTTGCCACCGGGGAATTCCCACAGGCCGCCCAACAGCTTATCGAACGGGCGCTGGGCGATGAGATAACGCCCCTGCTCGTCGGTGATGACGCCCGCTGCCACATCGATATGCGGCAGTGGGGCTTTTTTCGCCTTGACCGGGCGTTCGTTCTGCGTGCCATGTGCATACGCCTGACACAGCGATTGCACTGGACAATGCGGGCAGTCCGGTGAGCGCGGCGTACAAATTTTTTGCCCCAATTCCATCAACGCCTGATTGTAGGCCCCGACGTTCTGCTCCGGCAGCAGGTCTTCGGCCCGCTGCCACAGGCGTTTTTGCACGGCGGATTGTGTCACATCATCGGCGATATCATCGAGGCGGCTCAGGACGCGAATGACGTTGCCATCCAGCACGGGCGCACGCACATCGGCGGCAATGCTGGCGACAGCCCCCGCCGTATAGCGCCCAATCCCTGGTAAACTCAGCAGGCCCTCGACAGTGAGCGGAAATTGCCCCGCGTGCTGCTCCGTCACAATCTGCGCGGCACGATGCAAATTGCGGGCGCGGCTGTAATAACCAAGTCCTTCCCACAATTTCAGGATATGATTGAGAGGAGCCGCCGCCAGATCCTCGACGGTGGGATAGGCCGTGATGAAGCGCTCATAATAGGGCAGGACGGCAGCGATGGTCGTCTGCTGGAGCATAATCTCGGACAACCAGATGCGATAAGGATCGCGGGTGCGTCGCCAGGGCCAATCGGCGGCCCCGTGACCATACCATGCCAATAACGCATTTGTAAAAGACTCGCGCATACGTTTGGAAACTCGCTGTGTTCGATTTAAAATGACGATAGTAGCAGGTAAGCATCCCCATCCCTGAAGGGAGGGGCTTTTAGCCCTAGTGCTTACCAGACTTGGCCTGAAAAGGCTCCGTTAGAGACGAATACATAGGCACTTCGGGATGCCTCACCAGTTCCGA
>DAOTUR010000180.1:0-2038 GCA_034436915.1 Anaerolineae bacterium | reverse complement strand
GCGCTCTCCGAGGGGCATGATCTGGTGGAGGCGGTACGCTGGGGGATTGCCGCAGGCTCCGCCGCCGTCATGTCAGACGGGACGAGCCTGGATCGCATCGATGAGGCGTTTGAGCTGTATCCGCAGATCACGCTGATGGAGATGTGAATTCAAGGAGTGGGTCGGGACGCGCTTGTGCGGTAGGTATACGATAACGTGATTGGGATTTTTACGCTATGCTGTAGGTTCCCAATGGGTCACAGCGTTCTTGTAGGGGCACGATGCATCGTGCCCCTACGTTAATCTCACCTCAAATTAAAATGGAATCGACACAACCACGCCGTTCTGTACACCTACCGCTCGTGCCTGTCCCGACACATTTATGCCTCTTGTGTTTCGCCTTCGACCCTATCAGGCGCTTCGTCAATCATAGGCGGCTGATCGGGCACAGGGACAGGGCGGGCGGGCAGCGTTGGGATGAGGAAACGCAGCAGCAGCGGCAGCCCAAGCGCCACCACGAGCACCAGCGGCACGAGAGCCGTGATTTGCGGCATGAGAGCCTGCGACTGCGCCACAAACACGCCCACACTGCCAAGCATGAAGGCCGCTCCAAACAATATCAGCCAGCGGCGGTAGGCGGGAATGCCCAGGCCGCTTACGAGGCACGCCAGCCCCAATGCCAGCGCCAGCAGCGGGTAGTTCTGGCCCCATGAATCAGTTTGAGTGAGAAATCCAATGACAGCGGCCAGCGCCAGCAGCAGCGTTCCTCCAAACAGGCTGCCCGCGCTGCGCCGCCCCGATGATCCCCACAGGACGAGCAGAATCAGGCCGAGTGACGCCATGACCAACGCGGGAAGCTGTGCCAGTGGCAGAGCGCCGCCCGTCGCCAGCAGGAATACCCCCCAGGCTCCACCGCCAATGAGCAGCAGCGCAGGCACAAGCGAGGCCGCCTGTCCGCGCTCAATCGTCATCAGAGCGGGGCGGCTGCCATCCGTGAGCGGCGATGACCACGCGGGCGCAGCGGGTGTTGGCACAGCCACCGCTGACCATTCGCCTGTGGCAGGCACGGGCGCAGCAAAATCTCGGACATCATCGCCAGAGTCGGACGCATCATCGAAGGGGACGAATTCGTCTTCCGCATACGTGTCCTCCTGAAAAGCCAGATCATGCAGCGAGGCCAGGGCTGCCAGAGCGCTGTCAATATCGGCAGCGGCATCGGGCGGCGGTGTCTCGGTGGGCGTCTCGTTCAGCATCGGCGGCTCGGCCTCTGACGCGGGACGCGCATAGAGCGAACGAGTCTCAGCCGCATCGTCCGGCGGTGTATCATCAAAGAGAGGGGGGAGATCGGTTTCGTGTGTCATGCCGATCATTGTAAAGAACAATCGCACAGGACGCAAAGCGTTTTTGCAATCACAGGGAGAGCAATTTTTGGCTATAATCGTTGCATCATGGATGACCTGCGAATTGGGAGAATAACGATGGCGCTCGAAACCGCCGTGAAATTTCTGGAACGTCTGGAACGCGAAGAAACCTTGCGTGCTCAGATGTATATCAGCAACCCGAACGATCTGGACAAGCTGGTGCAGTTCGCACATGGCAAGGGCTTTGTGTGCCGCCGCGAGGATATGGCGACAGCGATTGCCCAGTACAAGCCGCGCCTCAAGACGGGCAATCTGGAGCCGTTGAAGCAGCTTCTGAGCGGGAATAACTAGACCCCGTTTGATGATGTGACGCAGGGGCAGCGTGCTAATAGGGGTACACAATAATATGGTTGTGTCGATTCCATTTTAATTTGAGGTGGGATTGGCGTAGGGGCACGATGCATCGTGCCCCTACAAAGACGCTTTGGCCCATTAAGAACTCTTGGCGATCAGAAGTCGAGCTTCCGAATTTGATTTCCTGAACCAAAACGATCACAAAATCGAGAAATGCACCATTGGTTAATAGAGGGTTGAGCCGCCTGTGTAAACGCTTCTCGTTGGTGTTGGATGTAGTTGAACTGGGGATCACGGTCAGGATGGGGCGTCGCTTTCAGGTGTTTGACATTGCTTTTCGGACG
>DAOTUR010000179.1:0-8573 GCA_034436915.1 Anaerolineae bacterium | reverse complement strand
CCCACATCCTACCGCGAGTCGCAGATGGGACAGGTGGTGTGGAGCGATGCGACGACGCTGTATTTCAACACGCTCAAGCGGGCTGTGCCTGCGTCTTCGCCCAAGCATGATTTGTACCGCGCCAGTATCATTACGCGCACCATCTCGCTGCTGTTGGGGCCGGGCGAGGGCGGGCGCATCAGCCTCAGCCCCAAGCGCGACAAGATCGTCCTGGTGAGCGCGGGCGATTATGGCATCCACAACGGGCGCATCCGCGTGATCGATGCCCTCTCCCCGGAGACGCACGCCGATCTGCTGTATTTCACAGGTGCGGCGACAGGCTCACACAGCGGCTTTTATCCCCCTATCGCCTGGGTCGAGGACGAAAGCGCCCTGCTTGCCGCCATTCCTGATCAGGATTTGCTCTACAGCGAAGATAAGGGTGCAACTGTGCCGCCAACAACGCTGTGGCATCTGCCGATTGCTGCGCCGGGAGAGCGCAAGAGCATCGGCACGCTGCCCGTGAGCTTTTTCGGGATGCCGCGCTGGTCGGACGATGGCACACAAATGCTGTATCTGACGCGCACAGCGGGCGATGTGTTCCATCTCATGCGGGCCGATGCCACAGGTGCAAATCCCGTTGAGGTGGATTCGGGCACAGTAGGCGAGATCGAGATGCCGACGTGGATTCCCGACACAACCCAGTTTTTCTATACCAAAGGCACAGCGGGCCATGTGCTCATGGCAGGCCGCGATAATGCCCCGCAGCCTCTCAGCGAGACCGTGATGCTATCGCCGCGCTTTGTCACAGCAGATCGCATTGTGTCCTTTGCGCCGCGCACGGCGGACGAGACAGGCTATGAGTTGAAAACATGGTTCCTGGGCCAGCCCGCCCAGACCATAAGCCCGTTGAGTGGCCCAGTGGTGTTTGATGCGGTGTGGGTCGTGCCGTCTTAAAACCCCTCCCCAACCCCTCCCTACGCAGTGGGGAGGGCCAGTGAGGGGTTGAAGTTTGTCTTTTCCAACTTGTCTTTCTTGACGCAAACGGTTACGGCCTCCATGCTATACTGAGCACGATTGCATCCATCAAGAAACGATCATCATGCCCGACGACTCTACGTCCACCTCTGCCCAAGATTGGCGTGCGCTGCTGGCTGAAATCGACCCTGACAACCAGGAACGCCAGCAGCAGCGCCTGAATGAGACGCTCCAGCAGCGTGCCCGCCAGTATGCGGCGGCCATGATTCGCCCTGCGCCGCTCACAGAAGATGAAGCCTATACCATCCTCATGTTTCGCCTGGGGAGTGAGCGCTATGCGCTGGATATTCAGGCGGTGCGCGGTGTGCGGCCTCTGTCGCGCATGACTCGCGTTCCAGGGACACCCTCGTTTTATCGCGGTGTGGTCAATCTGCGCGGGCAAATTGTGAGCGTGATGGATTTGCGGGCCTATTTTGGCGTGCCGTTGCTGGAAGATCGGCCCCCCAAAGAACTCATTCTGACGCACGCGGCGGGCCTCGATCTGGCGCTGCTGGCACATCATATTGAGGATGTGGCGACTCTGCCCAAGACCGCGATTGAACCTGTCGAAATTCGCTCCGCACGGGGCATTGCTCCCGGACGGCTGATTGTGTTAGATGCTGAACAACTTTTTGCGGATGAACGCTTGATCGTGGGAGAAAATTTAGAATGACCCGCTTAACCTGGAATGCCCCGTCAACAATGGCCCTGCTCAATTCTCCCGTCGTCTGGCTGACGAGTGCGGCGGCGGTGCTGCCCACCCTCCTCTTGGCCGGGCTTGTCTATTTTGCCATCCCCGGCACGACCATTTGGATCTGGGCTGCGCCTGTGCTGGCTTTTCTGCTGATCGGGCTGCCGCTCGGATGGTGGAGCTACAATCTCAGCTACAACCGTCTTGAAGAGGTACTGCAATCCTACGTCCATCTGCTGGATCAGGTGGCCGAGGGCGATCTGCGCCAGCGCCTCGTCATCCCGAATGTGGACACGAACAGCCGCGATGGGGGCATGATCGTACATCTGGGCCAGGTGATTAATCGCACGCTGGAAAATTTTGAGCAGATTCTGGTCGGCGTCAATCAGGCCATGCGCCGCCTCGACGCCGATACCCATGCCATCCTCGAAGCCACCGCCCGCCAGATCAGCATGGCGAATGAGCAGGATGCGGTCGTGAATGAGACCACCGCTACTGTGAACGAAGTCCGCGCCACCGTGACCGAAACGGCGGAACGGGCGCAGAGCGTGGCGGAGACCGCGCAAACCTCCGTCAATATCTCGCGCACAGGCTCGGAGGCAGTGCGCGAGACCGTCGATGGCATGGAATTGATCCGCCGCCGCGTGGAAGACATCGCTGATAACATCCTCGTCCTCTCAGAGCATACACAGCAAATTGGCGAGATCATCGCCACCGTCAACAATCTGGCCGATCAATCGCGGATGCTGGCGCTAAATGCCTCCGTTGAAGCCGCCCGTGCAGGTGAAGAGGGCAAGGGCTTTGCTGTTGTGGCGATGGAGGTGCGAAACCTCGCTGACCAGAACCGCGATGCCACCGTGCAGGTGCGCGAAATCCTGGGTGAGATTCAGCGAGCGACCAACAGCGCCGTGATGGTGACAGAAGAAGGCAGCAAAGGGGTCGACAGCGGCCAGCAGCGCGTCAACAAAGCCGGTGAATCCATCGATAAACTGGCGAAAGCGATTGAAGAGGCGGCGATGGCAGCGATGCAAATTGCGGCCAGCACGCGCCAGCAGACCATCGGCATGGATCAGCTCACCGTTGCCATGCGGACGATCAAACATGCCACCACAGAAACCGTCAGCAGTACGATGCAGGTTGAGGCGAGCGTCCAGCGGTTGCGCGATGCCGCTGGCAAGCTGAACGAAGTCCTCAAGGGCCTGCAATTTGAGGCCTTGCAGACCCTATGAACGAAGAACTGCTCAATATCTTTCGTGAGGAGGCCAACGATCATCTCAGCGGCCTGAACGATGCCCTGCTCAATGTGGAGATGAGCGAGGGCGCGGCCCGCAGCGAACTCCTCAAAGAGATGAATCGGCTGGCGCACAGCTTGAAGGGCGCAGCGCGGGCCGTTGGCTATGAGGTGATCGAGCGTATCAGCCATGCGCTGGAAGAGATTTTGCAGGTCGCCCTCCATCAGGAGCAGGCCATCACGCCGGAGGCCG
The DNA here is from genome assembly GCA_034436915.1 of Anaerolineae bacterium. GTDB lineage: Bacteria > Chloroflexota > Anaerolineae > Aggregatilineales > Phototrophicaceae > JALHOR01. The sequence goes on along the minus strand of DAOTUR010000179.1, from coordinate 5,402 downwards.
CCGACACGCTGTATGATGGCCTGGATGTGATGCAAAACATCCTCACAGGCACGCCCAATGATGAAGCCCTGATCTCTGAGGTCGTCGCCGCGCTGAATGCCCTCGCGGGGCTGCCTGCGACGGGCGCTCCACCGCCTGTTCGCCGCAGCAAGAAGAAACGCGCCACGCAGGATTCGGAGGAGATGCGCGTCGTCAAACCCACGCTGCCACCGCCGCCCGTCTCGCCCTTCACCAACGGCCATGACACGATCAACGTGAGCACCAAAGCCGAAGATGGCCTCATGGCAGTCTTTCGTGAGGAGGCGGCGGATCATCTGGCCTCGCTGAATGAGTCGCTGCTCCAGGTGGAAATGCTGGAAGGCGATTCCCGCATCGAACGCCTGAAGGACATGAATCGCTTTGCCCACACGCTCAAGGGGGCGGCGCGGGCGGTGGGCCTGGGGCTGGTGGAGACGATTAGCCATTATCTGGAAGAAATTTTTCTCGCGGCGCAGCAGGGCCGCACGCCCCTCAATCCCGAGACGGCGGATTGGCTGTATGATGGCCTCGATCTGATCCAGCAGACGCTTGATGGCAGCATGGCGAGTGAGGATGTCATCGCGGAAGTGCTGATGCATCTGGAACAGCTTGTACTGGCGCTGCCCACGACGCTGCCAAAACCCATCATGCCGAGCAACGGCACAGACACGCCCACTGTTGTGCCGAGCATCACCGCACCCGATAAGCCGCCCGCGCCCACGCGCAAAAAGCCGCCTGTGTCGCACAACACCACCGAGCGCACGCTTGAGGCGGCGGCTGTCCCGCCGTTCAGCGTCTCGCCCTCCGCCGACGCGCCCCATGCCGCGCCGCCCGCTGGCGCATCAGGCACGCAAACGCTGATGATGCGTCCGCCGGAGGAGACGATTCGCGTCTCGGTGAGCAAGCTGGACAGCCTGATGGCCGAGGCCAGCGAATTGATTGTGGCCCGTATGCAGGGCGAAAATCATGAGCGCTCCGTCACCGAACTGCGGCGGATGCACGCCCGCTGGCGGCGTGAGTGGCGCAGCGTTCGCACGGCCTATATCCGCATGACGCGGCGGATGCAGGATATCCAGAGTCGCGGCAATGCCACTGAGATCACGACGCTGTTTCGCTTTTTGCAATCGAACGAAGATTATGTGAATCAGTTGGGGCGCGAACTGGCCTCGCTGTCACAGCGCCTCACAGCCGATGATATGCATCTGGGAGCATTGGCCGATCATTTGCAGGATACCGTTGCCGCCCTGCGAATGATGCCGTTTGAGACGATTCTGGGCGGCTTTCAGCGCATGGTGCGCGATCTGGCGCGCGATACAGGCAAGCAGGTGCATCTCGACATCGCAGGGGCAAACGTCGAAATTGATAAGACTGTGCTTGATGCCCTCAAAGACCCGCTCATGCATCTGCTGCGAAATGCCATCGATCACGGGATTGAGATGCCACCGGAGCGCGAGTCACGCGGCAAGTCGCCTGTCGGTCATATTTTATTGAGCGTGGAGCAGCGCGGCACAGAGATCGTCATCCGCGTGCAGGATGACGGTCACGGCCTTGATCTGGGACGGATTCGCCGCAAAGCCATCAGCATTGGCCTGATGAGCGAGAATGAGGCCAGCCTGCTCAACGATGATGATGTGCGGATGCTGATCTTTGAATCGGGGTTCAGCACCAGCGATCAGGTCACGGCCATCAGCGGGCGCGGCCTGGGCATGGATATTGTGCGGGATCGCGTCGAGAGTTTGCGCGGGCGCGTGCATGTGCAGAGCAGTCCGGGCGGCGGCACGGTCATGATGTTGAATGTGCCTGTATCGCTCACGCGGATTCGGGCGATTTTGCTGCGGGCGGGCGAAGAGGATTATGCTGTCCCCTCAACATTGGTGCTGCGGATGCAGTCGCTGCCGCGCAGTGATATTTTCACCGCCGAGGGCCGTGAGATGATCGCGGTCAATGGCCGCCCGATGCCGCTCATCTCGCTGGCGGCCCTGCTGGAAGCGCCCGGTGCGCCTGAACGTGGCGACGAACTCAATGTGATGGCGCTGCAAACGGGCGATAAAGCTGTCGCGTTTGAGGTGGAAAAGCTCTACAGCGAGACGGAACTCGTGCTCAAGCCGTTGGGCCGCGAAATTTTGAACGTGCCCTATATCTCCGGTGCGGCGCTGCTCGGCTCCGGCGATGTGCTGCTCATCCTGGATGCGGGGGCGCTGGTGCGTCAGGGCAGCGGGGCCGGGCTGCAAGCGCGGCGCATCCCGTCCGGCTCCCTGAGCGTGGCAGCAGCAGCGCGGCGGCTGCGCGTGCTGGTGGTCGATGACAGCATCACGACGCGCACGCTGGAAAAGAACATCCTCGAAGCGGTGGGCTTTGAGGTGCATGTGGCGGTGGATGGCGCAGAAGCCTGGGACTATCTGGGCGGCTTCACGCCTGATGTCATCATCAGCGATGTCGAGATGCCTAAAATGAACGGCCTCGAACTTGCCCGCCGCATCAAGACGCACACGCACACCCGCGATATTCCGCTCGTGCTGCTCACCAGCCTGAGCAAACCCGAACAGCGCGAAGAGGGCCTGCGGGCGGGAGCCGATGCCTATCTCGTCAAATCGCGCTTTGATCAGGGCGAGCTGTTGGAGACGATTCGCAGCGTGATTCAGTCGTGATGAGGCGGTTGATCTGTGCGGCACATTGGCAGATGTAGCGGATTACGTGATGAGACATCGTGATGCGTAAAATCGTGTTGGTGTAGGGGCGACCCATGGGTCGCCCGTGTTGAAAAACCGTGTTTTGGGCGCGATGCGTACCTTACCTTCGGTGGCCTACGGCTCGGTGGCTTCGCTCGTGCCCCTACAACACCACGTCGTTCTGCACACCGATCAGCGTAATTAACCTGAGTTTTGGATAGGTCTTTCGCGTATTTTTTGCGTTTCACCCTCACCCCAACCCCTCTCCCACTGCGTGGTAGAGGGGCTTTACCCCACTCCCATCCTCGCCCCTTGTGGGAGAGGATAAGAGGTGAGGGGTAAAAAGCCCTTATGCAAGGGCGCAGCACGCTGCGCCCCTACCCATCATCGGTCTATCACATGTCGAGCTAGGCCCGCTTTTCCAGATGCGCTCCGGCCAATTGGCCCCATAGAGTCGTAGGCTCATCACGCCACAGGCCATAATAGCCGCGCAGCGCCCCATTGCGATCTCCAATGAACTCCAGCGCCAGCGCCCGTGCAAAACGCAGTTCGCCGCCGAGTTCGCGCCCGCCCGTGTTTTGCATCGTCGAGTCGATGATATCCAGCGCCGCTGTGGGGTTGTCCTGAATCAGCAGCATCGTCAGCGCATTGGGCGGCAGTGTCAGTTCAGCCTCAGAGGGAGGCGTGGCATCGGCGCTGATAGGAGCCTGCGCCCGCTCAACCTTATATGTACCATCGCGCTGGGCCGCAAACGCCCACCAGCCGCTGTTGACATAATCAAAGCGCACCACCGTCCGCGCCGCCTTGCCAATCTCGGTCACGATGAGCGAGTCAACAGGCTTGAAGCCCTGCGTCTCAAGCTGTGCCAGCAGATCCGAATCCGTCGTCAGCGGCGTGAGGGTGAGAAAATGTTCCAGCACCGCATCGATATCACAGGCCGGGTCTTCGCTGGCGCGGGTGAGCGCCTCGCAGATATTGAGCGCCGTGTTGCTGCTCACATTCAGCGCTTCGAGGAAGGCGTTGCTTTGCGCGGTGGCCCAGGGATCATCATTGTCCTGCGCCCGCGTCTGCACTGCCTCAGCCGCCGCCCGCGCCTCACTCAGTTGGCCGTTGAGCGCATACAGCATCGACAGCACCATCAGCGCTCGTGAACTGCCCGGAGCTTGAAGTGTGTAATCGATCAGCGCATTCTGCACGGTGTCAATCGCTGTGGTGGCAGGCTGGGCAAACAATGGCTCAGCGGCAAACAGGCGGCAGCCCAGCGAATCCTGCGGCTTGTAATCGCCATTGGCGGCAATTTTCGGGCGATAATAATTGTTGGTGTAGTTCCAGGCGACCATGACCTCACTGCGGCAGTCCCAATTCGGGGCGGCTGAGTCGGCGCGGAACTGCTTCACATCCAGCACCGGAATTGTCGGTGAGTCAGGCGTGATATCCCAGGAGGTCATCTCTCCGACGCGGATCTCAAAGGTAGGTTCGGTCAGATCGGTCATGAGATCATTGCGATTGGTGATGATGTACCAGCGGGTATTGACATCGCCATCGTTCACGGCCAGCACCACATCATCCAGCGTATCCGCGTTCACATCTTGCAGGCGTTCCAGCGTCAGCGACTGCACCGGGTCGATGGGCGCGGCGGGCAGATCGAACGCCTGCGGCAGCAGCTTGTAGGCCCCCTCCTGCGTGCCGACAAGCATGAGATATTCCTCATACAGCACCTTGCCCGGCTCATCGGCGCTGGCGGGATAGCGGATATGCAGCAGGGCATCCGCCGTCTCATCGCTGTTGAAGCGAGCCGCTGTCATCTCCACCTTAAAATTATTGACCTCAAATGAGGTGCTGGTGGGCTGGGCATTCACGGCGGTCAGGATATATGGGCGCACCAACCAGCGCATATCCACCTGTCCGCGTGGCGATTGCAGCATGGCCTGGATGAGCGTCTCGCGGGCTGTCGGATCGCTGGGCGCACCGGAGAAGCGCTGTTCCAATTCATAGGCCGTGAGTTGCAGGGCGCGACGAGCGGACAGATCGCCATTTTTTAGGGCGTCAATCTGCATGTTGAGCAGATCGATCATATCCGCCTCTAGCCAGAAGCGCAGCGCGTAATTCTCGATGGGCGCTGCCGGGCCGCTGCTGATCGGCACAGCGGTTGAAAGAACCTCCAACGTCACGGTAGGCAGTGGGGCCAGCGTCACGGTGGCTTGATCGGATGATTGGGTGGGGGCTGGACTGTCGGGTGTGTTGGTGACAAACTGCGCCTGTGCAGGCCGTGTGGGGATACTCAGCAGCAGCCCCCCCCAAACCAGCACCCCGACGACAGTTGCTCCAATGAGTTTTACGGCACGGATCACGATTCATAACCCCCTGGTGAGTTTCCTATGAGATAGATTGTACCGAAGGCTGTGACCAAAGGGCAAAAGGAAATTGAATTGTCTTTGGAGGGAGATCAACAATTGGGAGAATAGGAGGGCGACAACCGCCTCAAACGAAGCTTAAAACTCGTTTGAGGCAGCGCTGTTGAGGGGATTCCAGAGCGGGCGATAGAGGGACAGGCTGTCTGAATGCATTTCGAGGCGCTGGAAATGACATTAGAAGTCGTTTGATAATGCCATTCGTTACAAAAAAATGTATTTTGGCGTAGGGACAGGGCCTGCCCTGTCCATTTTCACGCGATGAACGGACAGGGCAGGCCCTGTCCCTACACGAATCATGCAT
>DAOTUR010000178.1:0-2815 GCA_034436915.1 Anaerolineae bacterium | reverse complement strand
GGCGTTTTTCACGCCTTTTCGACCCTTTCTAACGTAACATAACCGATTTCAGCCGCGGCCAACCCCCGCAGCGGTGGCTTCAAAGCGCCAAAGTCCAGGGGCACGATACATCGTGCCCCTAGCGGGCCTTCGTCGCACGGATAAATGAATAATTACACACCGTAAGACCGACGATAAATCCGCCTTAAGCATCACGCAGACGCGACATAAAGCGCACCTCATCGATGAGATAGCGCATATGCGTGCCTTCGCCGATGAGTTCGTTGCGATCCCAGGCCCGCACCTCGAAGGTGACGCGCTTGCCATCAATCTGCGTCACAATCGCGCTGGCGGTAATCTCTTCGCCGACAGGGGTCGCGGCCAGATGACGCACGGTGATCTCAATCCCCACGCTGGACTGTCCCTCATCAAGCAGCGAATCAATCGCGGTGAGGGCCGCCCCTTCCATGAGAGCAATCATGGCGGGCGTGGCGAGGACAGGCAGCGATCCACTCCCCATTTCCAGCGCGGTGAGATCGTCGGTCACAAGGATGGTCTGGTCGCCACGCGCACCAATACGTAAGTTGTTATTCATAAACATCGTGTATGCCTCGTGCGTCGGCACAGGCGACACGATACCTCCTTCCAGGCTGCGAACTATTGAGAGAAAATTCCTACGTAAACCTTAATTCTATACATCGACAATAAACAAAAGGTAGGCTATATTTAAAGTTAAGACACATTGATTCATTACGCATTCAGGTAAACGCTCATGATCATTATTCCCCCAACCCACACGCCCGATCTGACAGCGGAAGCCCTTGATCCGACCCGTATGACGCGCCATCAAATCCGCGATGATATGCAAACCATCCAGATTGGCCTGCATATTCTGGAGCGCCGCCTCGATATGCGCGACGACGATTTGCAGGAAGAACTGATCGGCCTGCGGGCCTCGCTGCGTAAAACTCTCCATGTCATGGAGAGCCTGGTACGCCTCCAGCAGTCCCGCGCCGCGCATTCCACCAAGTCATCTTAGTATACAGCAAGACAAAATGAAATCGGGCCGAGACGCCGCAAACGAAGCGCGATAGAAGGTGTGGTCACGCCTGCCTCAAATCGAAAACCCGCCACCTCAAGCGTCTGCTCCATCGCGTAGGAAAAGGTATACGCTCCTGTCAGGGGATCGTAGGCGCTGCTCAGACGCAGATGGCTCACCAGATCCGCCCATCCTGGAATTTGCACACCGTGTTGAAGCTGCTGTGCCAGCCATGCGCCTAGGGTATTCTCGCCCCCAAACAGTGAGACCACCTGTCCAAAGTCTGCCTCGGGACAGAGATCGCCCTGCGCCTCCTCAAGATTGAGACGAATGAGCGCTCCGGCGAATCGATCCCCGCTGCTGCGCGGCAGGAGATACGCAAAGAGTACTGCCGCCGCGATGAGAAGAATCATCAGCCCGACCCCCCATCGTCTTAAACGTCGTAGAGATCGCATAGTGACTGCCTCGTAAGTCTAAAGATGCTCGCCGCCGTTGACGTGGATGAGTGTGCCCGTCAGGAAATCTTCCTGTGCCAGATACACCACCGCCCGCCCGACATCGCTCGGATCGCCTGTGCGCTTGAGCGGCAGCATATTACCGATGGATTCCCACGTCTCGTCGCTCATGCCGTCATTGGTCTTCATCACCGGGCCAGGGATGATGGCATTGACGCGAATATCGGGCGCAAGGCTGACCGCGCTCACCTGCGTCAAAGCCCACAGTGCCGCCTTGCTCACACCATGATGCGGGCGGGCCTTCCAGGGACGATCCACGCCGCGATCACAGATATTGATGATGACGCCGCCGGATGGTTTGTTCTGGCGCATCAAACGGGCCGATTTCTGCGTGAGCAAAAACGGGGCGCGGAGGTTGACGTTGAAGGTCTCATCCCAGCTTTCCAGCGTGATATCGAGCAAATCGCCCGTTGGGAACACCGAGGCGCTGTTGACGAGGATGTTCAAGCGGCCAAAATTTTCCTGCACAGCGGCCATGATGGTATCAATTCCATCCGGGCGGCCCAAATCGGCCTGGACAGCAAAAGCATCCACGCCGAAGGATTTGATCTCATGCAAGGTATCGCGGAGTTGATCGGGGACAGCCCGATTGTAGTGAATCAGAACATGAACACCGCTCTGTGCGAGAGCCAGCGCTATCGCTTTGCCAACACGGTGGGCCGCGCCTGTGACCAGCGCGACATGATCATTGAGGTCAATATGCATTGTGCGTCCTTCCCGTAGAGCCTAATCATAACAAGCCATAGCAGGAAGGGCAAAGATACCCCTCACTCCAACCCCTCTCCCACAAGGGGCGAGGGGCTTTTCTCATCGAATCGGCGCGGGATACCCCTGCCTTTAGGCATGGGGAGGGAGTGCGCCTTGTCCTTTCTGGTAAGGACGCGTTTAAAAATAAAGTCGCAGAATGGAGATGAGACGACCCATTCTAGAACTCTGCGGACTTGTTTTTAAACGCGTCCTAAGTGTAGCCGTCAGAGTGGTGAAGCGTTTTGAGATGTTTGTGCGATACAGTGACTTTGCCGAGCGCTGTCACAATATCAAAGCTTCCTGTGGCGCGGCAGGCAACACGTCCGACATGCGTGCCAGCATACTTGCCTGTCGGCACAATCGCCTTGACGATATGACCTGTTTGAAACCCGAAATGACGTTTCTGGCGCAGGCGATGGCGGGCGGGAACGCCGTACTTGTCTGTCCGACACATCTGGCGTGAGCCGTGTCCCATCGCTTTTATCGATAGAATGACTTGGCCTGTCGTCACAGCCACAGACTCGCCACTTTCGCC
>DAOTUR010000177.1:0-1960 GCA_034436915.1 Anaerolineae bacterium | reverse complement strand
TCAGCACGCACCCATGCCTTGATCGCGGCGATGCCGTTGTCAATCTGTGTCCTGGCCTCTGCCGTTTCATAAGGGGAACCTGGGATTATCAAACCAAGAATGCCTGCGAGATACGACCGATAGAGGTTAAGATCAGCCTGATTCGCCTCATCTGCTACTGCCAATACGCTCTCAAAGGCTGCATCGAACGCTGTCATGTTGGCGGCCTGGGACTGATCGCGCAGCTGCCCAAAGTAAGGACGGAGAAAGTAAGCAAAAGCGCTCAATGGTGTGCGGTTCAGGGCGTCAGCCTGCCCGGTGAGCCAGGTGATGTTCTGATCGTCCCGCTGGAGCTGCCCCTGGACTTCAAACGCCAGGCGGCTTTTGCCCATGCCTGGCTCACCATGAACAAAGATGATGCCAGCATGTCGGCCCTCGAAGATCGGCTGTAGAGCATTCTTCAGCGTTAGGAATGCGTCGTCCCGTCCAATCAGTGGTGTGGTGTAAAAACGCTCTGCAAATGAGCGATCCCGTGCCTCAAGCAGCCGAAACAGCCCGATGGGATTGGCTTTGCCTTTCACGACAATTGGCGGCAGAGCCTCATGGATAAAGCCTGCACGCACGGCTCCAGACAGTGTTTCACTCACCAGGATTTCACCGGGTGCGGCCTTTGCCATCAGCCGGGCTGCGAGATTGACCTCGTCGCCAAGGGCACTATAGGTGCGTCGTGTTTTGCTGCCATAGGCGCCTGTCCGCATAGAGCCCTGGCTTATCCCAATTTGTATTGGATCAAGATATTCCAGGCTGGCAACTTTTTCGCGGATATCAAGTGCCGCATTCAGTGTCCGTGCAGAGTCATCTTCATGCGCAAAAGGAGCCCCGAAACTTATATAGAGATAACTCCCTTTATCGCCAATGGTAAGTTGGAGCACATTACCCTCATAGACATTGACAATCGTCTGTATCATCTGAATCAGTTGGTTCAGTTTGTCTTCCGCATTGGGATCTTCATCATAATCAATGCCACTAAAGCGCAGAAACAACGCTGTCACGGGGCGCAGTTCAATTTGGAATTCACCCAAACCCGCTTGGATATGGCTGGCAAGCGCAGGCAGAATCCACGGGGAGAGGAGTTCATCGGATAGAGTGAGATCATCTCTATCAACAGGAGACAGATCAAGCGGTATCTCAAGTAATTCAAGCACGGCAAAGCGCTCATTTTCACTCCCGCGCCACTCTTTTACTTTTATGGATTCCTTGAGTTGTTCAACCGTTGGCATATCGGCAAGGAGTTCGCCCCGTTCCGCAAATTGCTCTCCCGATGCCATTCGCGCAACAACTGCCCCTGCAAGCGCATCCATTAACTGAATGCCAGGGTCACCCACGACAAAGCGTTTCGTTGTTCCACTGCTGATCGCAACTTTCAGACCAAACAGCAAATGTCCACCATCTGGCAGCGTGATTTGCTCAACGACACTCATTGCCTCTAAAAGGGCAAACCCACACGCCGTCGCCCGCATAGCCGAGTCCTCACCGCTGAACCAGCAGGTCATCGCATCCCCGGCAAATCCGATGATTGAGCCCCCATATCGTTCGACCTGGCTAATCAGGGCGTCGTAGACCTTATTGAGATGGATGGCAAGTTCTTCTGCGCCGCGTCTGGCTCCCAGAGTTATGCGGAGTCGTTCTGTGACCGGGGTGAAACCAGAAATATCGGCAAATAGGGCCGAGCCCTCTATTGTTACAGGGAGCCTGAGACCAGCAGCAATGGCACGAAGTCGATCAGGATGGAGATAATGAGTTGCTAACGACGCCATACAATAAGCCCCAATTCAAGAAAAGGTCAGCCTTTCTTAGTATAACTCACCTTACGCACTTTCCGATTTTTACCCCTTCCCACAACGTGAAGGGGAACTTCAAGCGTTTTTCTCCGCCTCGCTGAACAGTGCGGAGAGGCTGGGAGGAAAGGTTTGACGGTCAT
>DAOTUR010000176.1:0-9117 GCA_034436915.1 Anaerolineae bacterium | reverse complement strand
ATCGACCAGATCGACACGCGGCTTTTGTCCACGTACCAGCGCAAATTACGGGCGTCATAGGGCACAGACCCATGCGGTTTGAAAGCGCGTTGGCTCCGTTGGTCTTTTTTGTAGCTATCAGCCACCTTTGCGACGCAGCGCACGGCCATCTGTGCGCCCAGTTCATACGCCGCACGAATGTGGCTATAGACGATCTTTTGCAGCGGAAACGTCTTGAAAATCTGGCCTTGCCACGCCACGCCGCTCACAGAGTTGCAAGCGGCATTGGCCTTCTCAAGGGTCTTGAGAAGGTCATTGGCCTGTTCAGGCGTTGGAAGGAGGCGTACCACAGCAGTCAGTTTCATGCTTGTATGATACCATAGTTCAATAGGGCCAAACAAATGACCCCTCCCTATCCCTCCCCATGCCTAAAGGCAGGGGCTTCCCGCACTTTTTTGGTGACACAAGTCCCATACGCCTAGAGGCAATCATGCGCCCCATTCTTGATCCCATTGATTCTCATGTGGCACGCATCGTGACAGAATACGCCCAGCACACACACACAACGGGCTTGCTTCTGGCGGTTTCAGGCGGGTTGGATTCGCTTGTGCTGCTGCATAGTCTGGCAGGGCAGCGCGATCAATGGCCGTTTGAGTTGCATGTCGCCACCTTCGATCATGGATGGCGGGCTGAATCAGCAGCCGATACCGTGTTTGTGCAAGGGATCGCCGCTCAACTGGGCTTGAACTGCACCATCGGACGCATGACAGTTCCTGAGATAACGCCGCTGGGACGCGAGGCGGCTGCGCGCATCGCTCGTTATGATTTCCTGGCGCAAACGGCCCGCGAACATCATGCCGATACCATTGTCACCGCGCATCATGCCGATGATCAGGCGGAGACGATTCTGCTGCATCTGATACGCGGCACAGGCCCACATGGCTTGCAGGGGATGGCTCTGTCGATGCCGCTCCCCGCTCATGAGTCTGTGCGGTTGCTGCGGCCTCTGCTTGATGTCTCACGAGACGATCTCGCCGCGTATGCTCAACGTCACGGATTGACTCCGCGTCACGATTCCTCGAATGAAGACTCGCGCTACCAGCGTAATGCACTGCGATTGGAGATTGTACCGCAACTCAAACGATTTAACCCAAAGTTTACATCCAACCTCCTGCGATTGGCCGCTCTCGTGCGCGATGAGCAGAGCTATCTCGATCAGGAACTGCGCCGAGCACTGCTGGATGAGGCTGAAATATCGCCTGAGCGCTGGATGATCGAACGGCAGCGCTTTTTGCAGGCGCATATCGCGCTGCAAAAACGCTTCCTCTGGCAGGCGGCGCAAACCCTGAGCCAGACACCGCAGGATGTGAGCTACGAACGCATTATGGCGGCTGTCACGATGATTCGTGAGAAGCGAACCGGGGCTAGGATCGAAATTCCTGGCGCAGTGATTGCCACATTGACGCAAACGCATGTCATCATCCAGCGCCGCGATGCGCCGCCGCTGGTGTGGCTGGGGCCGCTGCTGCAAGCGGGAGACATAATTGCACTGGTCGTACCAGGGGTGACGCCGATTGGCAGCGGATGGATGCTGAGTGTCGAACGTGTGGACGAGGATGTACTTGAGTCAAGGGGCATGATGGAAGGCAGCGATCCAGCCCGTCTTCTGGTACGCATCCCTGAAAACACTCCCGCCAGCGTACAGACCTACGCATCCGCCACGCAACAGGGAACGAAAGCCCGCCGCAATCTCTTAGAGACGATGCAGACACTGCGGATTCCTGTAGAGTTTCGGTCTCAATTACCACTTCTCATGGTAGGTGATGAAGTAACAGCCTTTTACAATGGAACGGTATGGCGTTTGCGGGGGAAATATGCCGCCTGGAATCTGCAATATCAAAAGGAAACAGGCTTGTTATATATCTGTATGTGGCACAATGAGAAGGAATTTCCGACAAATATTTATGAGATAGATGGACAGATGTTATGAGGAGATTGCGAGAAGACTTGTCACAAAAATTAATTTGCAGTATCCTTAACGAACAATAAAAGTACTTTCAGCCTATACTATACTGTGGGGCGTATTTATGACCAGCGTTCTCCCCAATACTGCAACAGCATCTATCCTGGTGGTGGATGATGAAGGCCCGAATCGCTATTCGGTGAAGAAAACGCTCGAAAAGGTGGGCTACAGCGTGATGGCGGCGGCCAGCGGTGAAGAAGCGCTGGAGATGATCAAAAACGAAGAGTTCGACGTAATCCTCACGGACATTCGGATGCAGGGGATCGATGGGGTCGAACTGCTGCGCCGCATCAAAGACCTCACCCCCGATACCATCGTCATCCTCATGACGGGATATGCCAGCCTGGGGACGGCTGTCGAAGCGCTGCGTTTGGGCGCACACGATTATCTCATCAAGCCCAGTTCCAGCATGGATATTCGCCAGAGCGTGTCACGCGGGATTGAAAAATCACGCGGGCAGAAGCGCCGCCGTCGTCTGCTCGAAACCATCAAGACAGGCGTGTTTGAACTCGTCACGGAGCACGATGTCGTCATCAAGCCCGATGTTGAGCCGCCGGTTGCCGATATCATCGATGCCCGTATGTCGATGTTCGATCAGGTGGCCCCTGGCGGCCAGCAGGTCATGCATCTTGGCCCGCTGACGGTGTATCCGGGCCGCTATCAAATCTCTGTCGAGGATCGTCAGATTGATTTAACGCCGACGGAATTTGACCTGCTGCTGTATCTGGCGGCGCATCGCGGGCGAGTTGTCCCGTGCCATGAGCTGGTGCGCGAAGTGCGCGGTTACGGCGTGGATGAGACCGAAGCGCGGGAAGTCATCCGCCCGCATGTGAGCAACCTGCGCCGCAAGCTGAAAAGCGCGGGCCAGAATGCCGATATCATCGTCAACGTGCGCGGCATTGGCTATCGTTTGAGTGAGCGGGCAAATTAATATCGTTTTTGCCTGAATAGTTTAAAACTTTTAGAGGGGCACAGGAGGGGCATATGAGCCGCTGCTGTGTTCCTTTTGCATTGCGGTGTGACTCGCTCATGAGTCCTGTCGCAGAAATCGAAGTTTAAGGTGATATGTCTCCGCTGGCTTTGCTACAATATCGCCTCACCGAACGATGAAGGTCACGACGCTTTGAAACGTTTGAACGGCTTGATGGCAATGTTAGGGCTGCTGTGTCTGTGTCTGGCATCAGTCGCGGCGCAAACCACCTGCGCTGAGACCGTTGGCACACGCACCCGCCTCCAGTATGCCAGCGCGTGGTTGCAGCAAACCATGTACTATACGGTGTATACGCCGCCCTGCTACGCCAGCACCACCCAGACTTATCCCACCAGCTACCTGATGCATGGCTCGAATGAGAACGATGAGGAATGGGCGCGTCTGGGGATGCTCGATGCGCTTGATGCGGGCATTGCCAGCGGGCGCTACCTGCCTGTGATCTTGGTCATGCCGTTTGGTAATGTGATCGCCAATCGCAACCGCTTCGACAACGTGTCGTGGAGCAACATCTTTCTCACCGAACTCATGCCTGATGTGGAACGCCTCTACCGCATCGACACGCACCCTGAAAATCGTGTGATCGCGGGCATCAGTCGCGGCGGCTTCTGGGCCTATCAAATCGGCCTGCGCCACCCGGAACTGTTTGGGGCGATTGCGGGCCACAGCGCTTTCTTCAATGAATTTCATGCCGAGCCGCAGGATAATCCGCTGGATTTGATTTTGAGCGCCCCTGGGATTGATGGGATGCGCTTCTGGTTGGATCGCGGCAAAGATGATTTTGCCGCCCTCGGCCTCGACCTGATGGATGAGCGCATGACGCAGCGCGGTGTCTCGCACACCTATACTGTCTATCCCGAAGGCCAGCACTATGCGACCTATTGGGCGCAGCATGTTAGCGACTATCTCGATTTTTATATGTCGACCTTGCAGCATGATCCCGCCGCTGTACCGACGCCGCTCCTGCTGTCTTCTGTTACAGCATCCCCGCAGGCCGTCAATGCTGCGCCAACGGTCTGGCCCACTCTGCCTCCGTCCAGCGGCTTTGCCACCAACACGCCTGACGGAGCCAGTCTGCCGCTTGCTACACCTGTGAGCAATGTTGTTCCAACAGTGGCCGTGCTGTCTTCTCCCATGCCAACACAACAGGCGGCTGTGCCTCAGCCCATCGTAAGTGGGCAGGCGGTGGCGCTGTATCTGCCTGTAGCGGCCTTTCCGTCGCTGCTGACGACGCTGACACGGGCGCAGATTGACGCTTGGGCCGCGGGGCAGTACGACCCTGATCTGGTGATTGTGCCACAAACTCGCGCCGCCTTCCCCAATCTCAGCGCCCGGACGACAGTCGTCGAGCTGGCCCAACTGCGCGATACACTGTGGCGCAGCCGCACGCAGGTCGCGCTCATCCCGTTTGATGCGCTCACGAAAGAGGTGCGTCCGCTGTGGGTGGATGATGTGGCAGTGGTCGATCAACTGGCGAATTATCCGTTTGTACTCACAACCGGGACGCCCAATTATGATCCGTCTTATCTGACGCGCCTGACGGTCTCCGGCGTGACAGCGCTCGCCCGCAATACCCGCATCGCGCTGGATCAGAATGGCGTGGATTGGGCGGTGGGCGGTATTCTCGATTATGTCTCGCACAGTACGCTGTTCCATATGAGCAATGAGGTGTCGATCAGCCCCAACTGTCCGGCCTTTGGCGAGCAGATGTTGGGCGGCGGATCGAGCATGTGCAGCAAGGCCGAGCACTTTGAGTTGCTCAAACGCCTCGGAGTCGATATTATCGAACTCACGGGCAATCATAATAATGACTATGGCTATGACGCCTACAAAGACACCCTCCGTTTTTATCAGGAGAACGGGTTCAAGACGGTAGGCGGCGGCCTGACGCCCGATGACGCCCGCACCCCCCTCATCCTGGAGAGCAATGGCACGCGCATCGGCTGGATTGCCTGTAATGTGCCAGGGCCGTATTACGCCCTTGCAAACACCAGCGAAACGGCTTTGGGCGGGGTGCGGCCCGGCACAGCATCCTGTGATCCTGTGTGGTTAAAAACGGCATTGCCCGCGCTCAAGGCTCAGGTCGATGTTGTGATTGTGTCGATCCAGCAGGAGGAGATCGAAGATTACAAGCCAACGGCGGCGCAGCAGTACGATTTCCGCCAGATGGTGGATTGGGGCGCGGATATGGTCATCGGCACAGCCGCCCACAAGCCCCAGACCTATGAGTTCTACGCCGCTTCTGTGATTCACTATGGGCCGGGCAATCTCTTCTTCGATCAGCCGTTCTGGGGCAATATGCGCTTCATCATGGATACGCTGTACCTGTATGACGGTCATCTGCTGACGCTCGAACTCTTCCCCGGCATCACCGAGGGTGCAGGCCGCCCGCGTCTGATGACGCTGGATGAACGCAAGAACTTTCTCTATTTTATGTTTGTCCAGCAAAGTCAACGACCCCCCGGCTGAAGCCGGGAGCATGAACAATGCTCATGTTGACCAGACTCAGCGCTGAAAAGCGCTCCGTTAGGGGCGAATCCATAGGCACTTCGGGATGACCTTCCAGTTCCGAACTCTGCGGTGAGGCGTTAAACAGCTTGAGGGTCTAAAGCCGTGCGTTTCACATAAACCGCTCTCTAACATTGTCGAGGAAAACGTTTCCCGTGAAAACGGAGATTGAGGTAACTCAAATGCAACGTGTGTTAGTGATCGACAAGAACAAAACGCCTCTCATGCCGTGCCATCCCGCACGGGCGCGAGAACTATTGAAAGCGGGGAAGGCGGCGGTGTTTCGTCGGTTTCTGTTCACGATCATCTTGGAGGAGCGCGAAGGCGGGGAAACTCAGCCTGTGGCGTTGAAGATTGATCACGGCAGCAGCACAACGGGTCTCACATTGGTGGCCGACTTCCAGTCAGGAAAACGGGTCATCTGGGCAGCAGAGTTGACCCATCGTGGGCCAGCGATCCGAGACGCCCTCTTGAGTCGGCGTCAGATTCGGCGTGCGCGTCGTCAGCGCCAGACGCGCTATCGGGCCGCTCGTTTCAACAATCGGCGGCGCTCGGCGGGCTGGTTGCCGCCCTCGCTGAAAAGCCGACTTGACAATATCTGGACATGGGGGATGCGTCTGGCGCGGGCCTGCCCGATCACATCCCTGTCTCAGGAACTTGTACGCTTTGATACCCAGTTGATGCAGAATGCTGAAATTTCGGGCATTGAGTATCAGCAGGGCGAATTGCAGGGGTATGAAGTGCGCGAATATCTGCTTGAGAAGTGGGGCCGCCAGTGTGCTTACTGTGGCGTCAAAGACCTGCCGCTGGAAGTCGAGCATATCATTCCTAAGACACGTGGCGGCTCACATCGCGTCACGAACCTGTCTCTCGCCTGCCACGACTGTAATAAAAAGAAAAGCACACAGACCGCCGCTGAGTTTGGGCATCCCGAAGTCCAGGCGAAGGCCAAACAGCCTCTCAAGGACGCCGCTGCGGTCAATGCCACGCGCTGGGCTTTGTTGGAACGGCTCAAGCTCACGGGCCTGACCGTTGAAATTGGGACAGGTGGGCGCACCAAGTTCAATCGCTTTGGACAAGGTTATCCCAAAGCCCATTGGATTGATGCCGCCCGTGTGGGCGAAAGTGGCGGCGCGGTCAAACTTTCTGTGACCCACTTGCCGCTTTTAATCAAAGCGACAGGCCGTCAGCGCCGCCAGATGACGACGCCTGACAAATATGGCTTCCCACATACGAAGCCTAAGATCAGCAGTATTGCCTACGGCTTCAAAACAGGCGATTTGGTTAAAGCGATTGTGCCAGCAGGGAAACACGTTGGTACGCATGTCGGGCGGGTGGCAATCCGTAAGCGACCCTCATTCGCTTTAAAGGGATTTCACGTGCATCCCAAGTACCTCAAGGCGCTTCACCGCTCGGACGGCTACAGCTATTAGAAAGGAAGAAGTACGCCTTTCCCCACCGGGTTAAAACCCAGTGTCCCCAGGCGAACATTTTATGGATTTTAGGGGCGACAACGTTATATGACACAGCTTAAAGGGACAACGCCCCGTCTGCTGGATGTCTGGGAACGGGTTCACCCGCTCTTTGAGCGTCACAGCAGCAAATATCCAGAGATTGCCATCGTGGGTCTGCGCGGAGCACAGCGCACCGCCTGTTTGCGCTACTTCCTGCGCGAGGGGACGCAGGTCAACCCCACCTTCCGCCTGCGCGAATCGGGGCAGTATGTGTCCTTCGAATCGATCTCGGTCACGACGCTGGCCCAGGCGCTGAACCAACATGCGGATGATCTGGTGGCAGCCTTCACGCTCAGTTTGCCTGCGCTGCCCACGCTGGCGCTGTTCTTCGATTCGGCGGATGCTTTCACGATTGGCTATGAGCCGGGCAAAGAATGGAATGCCTTTGTCGTGATCGCCTTCTTTGAGCTTTTGCGGCAGGTGCATCTGATTGCGCCCAGTGCCGATATTCAGGCCATGCCGCGCATCTTCACCGAGCATGAGCGGCTGCTGTTGAATCGCACGCTGCAAGAGTATCTGGACGAGAAATTGTAGGGACACGGCAGGCCGTGTCCAACAAGCATTTTATGAAGGCAGCAGCGGGCGGCCTGTGGCGATATCCATTTTAAGACGGGCGCTCATCTGCTGGATCCAGGGCTGAATCATACTCGCCATTGTTTGCACAATCTCACGCGCTTCTGCCCATGAAATCTCTTCTCTCACGCCTAATTCATGGGCGGACGCCTCCTCTGCAATGCCTTGAAAATACAACGCCATTGTCGGCTGACGATCTCGTAGAGAGCCGTTTTTCGGCACGGAAAGCTCCTGTTTCAAATGGGCGGCGGTGTGTCCCCACAAGCCCTTATAGATGTCATTGGTGGCTGTCGCGTAGTGATTGCGATTGAGAATCTCAGCAATCGCACGTCCTAACGCCTTGACGAACTCATCGCGCTTGATTTTGCTTTGCACCCGCATTTGAATCCAGGCATCGCTTTTGCCCTGTGCGCGATACATCTCAATGCCTGCATCAAGCGCCTGATCGGGCGTCATTGCGCCAGAGGTCAGAACCGCTTTGGGATTGAGGCGAATCTCATCGACAAAGACACCTGCTGCCGCGAGATATTTACGGATTTCATCAAGAGCAGGACGAGACTTGGTTACACGCATATATTCAGCAATGAGATAGAGAGATTTATCCGTCGTAAACTCACGGGAATAAGTCTTACCATCTGATGCCTTGTATGGCAGACCCTGAATTGAGTTCAGTATCTCAGCCCAAGTTTTATGTTTTTTGAAATGCGCCCACACACTGCTTACATCTTTTAAATCTGTCAAACCACGAAGCCAATCCTGAATGGCGTACATATATTTGCCCTCAACGATGTGAAAGGCCAGCGGAAAGTCCCATTTCTTTGCGACAAGCAGGGGCAAAGGTGTATCATCGTTCTCTGAGTCGTGCTCAGGGAACATGGGTAGGTTTGTCACGTCTAATCCTCTTAAAAATGATCCTATATGAAAAATATATCGGAAATTTATTTTTGTCAACTAGACGTGAGAAAAAGGCTTAAAATGGGGCGTAAACTTAAAAATAGACTTCTCCTCTTGTTGACAGACAAAGAACGTAGGGAGGAAAGGCGAATCAAACATGTGGAGATAGCAAGAGCGATTAATATCTCCCACAACACGATAACCAGTTGGATTCGCAATGATGTGACCAAATTTGAAGCCCACGTTGTTGAGGGCTTGTGCGACTATTTCCAATGTGATCTGTCTGATTTGCTCTATTTTGATGAGACCAAAGAAGGCACGCCCAATCCGTATACCTCTGAGACTCCTTGAAGAGTATCTCAGCGTGATAATGCGTTGTATCGGGCCATACAAACGTGTTGTTGTGTAGGGTAATCATTCACCTATGCATACGGCTCGTAGGGGCGCAGCGTGCTGCGCCCAATATGCCGGATAATCTCATTAAGGGCGCAGCACGCTGCGCCCCTACAAGCGATTTTTTCTTAGAAGCCGTTTGATAATGCCATTCGTTACAAAAAAATGTATTTTGGCGTAGGGACAGGGCCTGCCCTGTCCATTTTCACGCGATGAACGGACAGGGCAGGCCCTGTCCCTACACG
>DAOTUR010000175.1:0-3076 GCA_034436915.1 Anaerolineae bacterium | reverse complement strand
CATGTCCAGATGTTCTCCACACGACTTTGCAACGACGGAGCCAACCAACCCGCAACACGCCGCCGATTGTCGAAACGGGCAGGACGATAGCGTGTGTGGCGTTGACGACGGAATCGCCTTAGCTGACGCCGACTCAAGAGGGCATCCCGTATCGCCGACCACGATGGGTTAGTTCCGCGCCCCAGATCACGCGCTTGCCGCCTTGAAAATCAGCGACGAGGGCTAACCCTGTTGTCTTACTCCCGGGGTCAATCTTCAACGCGACAGGCTGTGTGTCGCCGCGCTCACGTTCTTTCAAAATGATGGTGAAGGGATGGGGATGCTTACCTAGACTGCTCACGTTTTTTATCAATCACGTTATGGAGAATATCGCGCAGTTGCATAAAATCGGGCAGAGGTTTGTTGATGATGGCGTCTACCCCGCTGTGTTCCAGCATCTGGCGACGCTCATCATCCGTCAGCACAAAGGCTGTCATCAGAACGATGGGAATATTCACAAATTGAGGAATTTCTCGCAGACGCACCGCCACCTCATCGCCACGCTTGACCGGCATCCGAATATCCATCAGCGCAAATTCAGGCAGCGGCTTTGTATTTGTCCCGGCCACCACTGTATCCAGCCATTCCCAGGCTTTGCCGCCGCTTTCAAAAGGAAATGGCGTATGTCCCCAGATGGTTGCCATAGTGGATACAAGGGTACGAATATCCGCCTCATCTTCTACAATCATCCAGTGCAAACCACACCTCCCCGAATTGTCGTGCATCAATCACATCATTACAGATTATAGCCTAAGCCCCCCTGATCC
The DNA here is from genome assembly GCA_034436915.1 of Anaerolineae bacterium. GTDB lineage: Bacteria > Chloroflexota > Anaerolineae > Aggregatilineales > Phototrophicaceae > JALHOR01. The sequence goes on along the minus strand of DAOTUR010000175.1, from coordinate 2,270 downwards.
TCCCATGAAGAGTGACAGGATACCCCTGACTTGTGACGACTTTGGGGTGAGTTATCTCAAACCTGTTAGACAAGAGTTGAGATGTGGTTGAAAAATTCACCTGACTCGCACATAATGAACAGGAGCAGATGGTTTCATCTGCATCCTTTAAGAACCGGGCAGGAAAGGTGACACACATTGTCAACCTGGATGGTGGTCGAAGACGAACCAGATATCTACGAAGTGTTATTGGCGATGTTTGAAATGTGGGGCATCGAGGGCGTGGCGTTTGTAGACGGTGAAGAAGCCGTCGCCTGGATTGATGACGTGGATTCGGGCCGCTTTAAAGGTGAGCTGCCGGAATTGGCCCTGCTGGATATTCGTCTGCCAGGAGAAATTTCCGGCGTGATGGTGAGCGAACGGCTGCGCCAGAGCCATGTCCTCGGCCAGATTGCCATTGTCCTCACTACCGCCAACAAGCCATCGATTGAAGATCAAGAAGCCTACATGATTCGCGCCGGGGCCGATAAATGGCTGCCAAAACCGCTGCCCAAATTCAATGAGCTGCAAAAGGTTTTGGAGAGCGTCATTGCACAGCGCCGCCAGGGGGCCGCAGGAGCACCCGTGCTGCCGACCAAGACGCCCGACGACGTGCGGCCACAAGATTTACGGAACACATAAGGCGGCGATCCTATGCGGCATGTCGTTCCGTCCGGCGCACTCACGCGCCGTTCGCGTACTGTTCTCTATAGCACTGCCGTCGTGCTGCTGTTGGGTCTGTTCGCGTTCATCATCGGGTTTGTGCTGCATGTGGTCGCCCTGGTCGTTGAAGGCAACCCCGGCTATACCCAATATGAAATCGTCCGCAAAGGGCTGATGGTGGTCGGCGGGCTGGTGATCGTTGTGGGGGTCGGCGTGATTGGACGCGCCCTCACCTGGAAGCGCGATAACCCGGTGGCGAAGAGCGTTGGCGATGCGATTGCGGAATTTTATGATGATCGTTTCGTCTTCATTCGCAATGTCAGCCGCTCAACGCTGCCGTATATGGATGCGGTGCTCGTCGGGCCGCCCGGTGTGCTCGTCATGCGGATCACGGACACACGCGGCATCTTCTTCAATGAGGGTCACGCCTGGATGCGCCAGAAGGACAAAGGCGTATGGATAACCATGCGCTGGAATCCCACCGAAGAGGCCGTCAGCGATATCAAGGCGCTGCGCGAATGGTTGAAGGCCCGCAATCTGCCCGATGTGCCTGTGTTTGGCGGCGTTATCTTCACGCGGGATGTCCCCGAAGCGCAGGTGACAGCGCAAAGCCCGATTGTGCCGGTGCTGCACACCAGCGAATTCAGCTATGCGCTGCAAGACAATTACTTTGTCAAAGATCGCCTCGATCAGCCAACAGTGAATCGGATTGCGTCGCTGCTGTATGAATAGCCACGCAGAGCGATAGGCAAAAGCGAGGACACGGCGGGCCGTGTCCCTACTCGGTGTGACCTTACGAGAGAAACGTTTTGTATCTATTCAGCTATAGGTGAGACGAAGGCCCTTGTAGGGGCGTGATGTATCGCGCCCACGCCAAAATCCCACAAATTACCAGGGCGCGATATATCGCGCCCCTACGGCTACGATCCCTACCCGATTGACAACCGTAAGACGACGTTTTTGTAGGGGCACGATATATCGTGCCCTTGACGTGAGCATAATTGGGTGCAGCAGTGACAACGAGACAATTTTATTATGCCGATAAAATGATTTCTCCATAGAAGATGCGTTCGCACTTATGCCAAAAGACCTCTAAAATCATCTTCGTATCCATCGTTACCCCTCGGCCAATTGCGTTATGACAATCACCGAAAGAACGCGGGAAGCCCCTGCCTTTAGGCATGGGGAGGGAGAGGCAGGGGTCATCTGCTTGACGACAAAGAACATTTGTCATATACTCCAAGTATGAAACTAACTGCTGTGGTACGCCTTCTTCCGACGCCTGAACAGGCCGATTACCTTCTCAAGACGCTTGAGAAGGCCAATGCCGCTTGCAACTATGTGAGCGGTGTGGCGTGGAAAAGCAAGATCTTCAAGACGTTTCCGCTGCAAGAGATTGTCTATACCCACATCCGCCAACACTATACGCTGGGCGCACAAATCGCCGTGCGCTGTGTCGGCAAGGTCGCCGATAGCTACAAAAAAGACCAACGGAGCCAACGCGCTTTCAAACCGCATGGGTCTGTGCCCTATGACGCCCGTAATTTGCGCTGGTACGTGGACAAAAGCCGCGTGTCGATCTGGTCGAT
>DAOTUR010000174.1:0-3686 GCA_034436915.1 Anaerolineae bacterium | reverse complement strand
TGCCTGCGCTGACGACGGCCTAACGCTAGAAGCGCTGTTACAACGTGAACTCGTTCAGGTCGACAATCATGGTGGGGTACAGGTGGCACCTTACCTGCGCCACCTGATCTATGACCGTGTGTCAGCCGATCTGCGGCCAACCTATCATTTGCAAGCTAGTGGGGTGCGTGAAGCGCGTGGCGAGTATCTTGCAGCTATGTATCATGCAATTGTGGGCAAACAATCAGCCCTAGCTGTCTGGCTATGGTTTGCCCATCGCACACATGAGATTGAGCAAGGGAGAGGTGGTGCAGCACTAACTCTCCTGAAAATGATCTCTTCGACTGATCTGGATGATGAACGAGACCGCAGTGCTCTTCGAATTGCCCGCGCTGAATTATATAAACTCATGGGACAGTCTGAAGAAGCTGAGGCTGAACTGGAGACAATCTCCACCGCTCTTAATAATGATTTTTCCGCCTATGCTCAGCAGTTGCGCGGAGATGTCCTGGAGATTCAAGGGCGTCTTGAACAGGCAATTGCTAACTATCGGGAAGCCCTAGAATCGCTGACTGGATCACCTCAACAGCGTATAGTAACGTTACATACCCGCATTGGTTTCCTACAGGAATTTCGTTTCCAGAATCGTGAGGAAGCACGCCGGGAGGCCTTGATCGCCCGCATCAAGGCCGAGGGTTTTCATGGCAGTATTGAAGAGATGGCAGGTAACTATCGAGCAGCACGCGAACGGTATGAGGCTGCCTATGAGCTCGCTCTGCATCTCGGTGGTGACAATCTAGCCTTACTGTCCAATGCTTATTCACAGTTGGGGGTCTTGGCGCTGAGAGAAGGTAAATATCAAACCGCAATTCCATTCATCCAACAAGCGATTGAGTGTGACCAGAAACGTGGGGATGTAGTACGCCCGCTGTATGATCACTTAAGTCTGTCATATGCACATCTACATGCTGGCGAGGCAAGCGCAGCACGCCAGGTCGCAGCCAACGGGCTGGTGGTTGCTGAGCGCCTCAGTCATAGTTACCTCATCGCCGGATTGGCAGCAGGTGTCGGCGAGGCGTGTTATGCGTTACGACAATTCGAGGATGCGGAGCATTATGCGGTTTATTCACTCCAACAAGAAGAAATGTTTTTCCGAGCCTCAGCTTTAGTAATATTGGGGTTGGTGCATCAGGAATGTGGCCGACATACTCAAGCGACACAGCTAATCCGCGATGCTATTGAAAGTGCGCGTGAAGTCGAGGATAAGTTTGTCAAGGCTTACGCTTGGCACAAGCTTGGCCTCGTCTTTCGTACAGAAGGAAATTACAGCTTGGCACGCGAGGCGTTCTTGACAGCAATAGAATTATATACTCAACTAGAGTTGGCCTACGCAATTGCTGAGGTGCAGACCGACCTACAAGTTATGAGTGTCTAAGGAACTATTTTTAAGTTGAGGGGCAATAGAGATCCCATATCTAGGTAATGATAAAAGTCAAAGAGTGAAATGAGATCTATATACTTCTAAGCTTACTAAATTGTCCTCATTTATCCCAGATAGACAATTAGTGTAGCAACTTAACGTTCCGATACTGTCGGCGAACTCGGGAGCACTGGTTTTACGGAAGCGAGATGCTCGCGTAAGGTAAGGGAAAGAGACGAGCAGTACCTAATTAATCGCGGAGGTTCGCCGACAGTATCCGTTCCTTTTCTTGTGTCAGCTTAGACTAGATGCGGCTATAGTGCAAAGAAAAGGGTGGACTTTTCTTGCAGAATTTGGTTAAAAAAATCGTCCCTTTAATTAGCAATACTGGCGCAAATTCTACTACAGGGATCTTCTCTCTGATTATCATCTAGGAATGCTTAACATTTACGCGCCGATCACGTTGATACCCATCACAAGGCAATTGCGTGAGACAGTCAAGAAGTCAGGGGCCAGTTTTGCCCTGCTACGCGCCGGAGGCGCATTAAAGAAGGCAGGGCATAAACTGCGTGGCTACCGTGCCACGGTGCCCTTGACTGGCACACAACAAAGCAGAATATGTCTACACGAAAAGCCAAAGCTTTTCGGACGCCTCCCCGGCGAGGGGTTTTCGCTTGTTACCCGCCCCAACTGAAGTATGTAGCAAGCCCCAACATCGTCACCAATATGGCAATAAGAAGCCATGCTACCCATGCAGGCTCTTGTTTTTTTATTTCATTTTTCCCCTCAGTAGTAGGTTCAGTCTTGGACTCTTGCATGGTGAGCAACCTGTTCTGATACCCGTTCATGAGTATGTTTGTTTCACGGAGACGTTCGAGGAGCTGGGCGATCTGTTCGTCCTTTTTTTCAAGCTGTGCATTCTGTCTTTGAAGCTGTTCTTGGAGAATACTCATAAACTGGCCATGAGTAGGTTCATGAGTATTTATCTGATCAGGTTCGTGAACGGGTTCAGGAATAGGTTCACTGAACTCTTTTAGGAGTACATCACGGTTAATCAAATAGCGTTCAGAGGTAACTCCTGGTACCTTCTTGACTATAGTCTGATCAGGTCCAGCGGCCACCTTTCTTACCCACCTACGAATGGTGGAGATGCTTTTTCCTGTGAGGGTGATAGCTTCTGTGATCGATATGTAGTCCATGAATAGGCATCATAATCGAGGTACCCCCCTACTCAAAATTTGCTGGAAGGTCCCCCATTATTGCCTAGTATGGTGTGGAATTTTCCGTGATCCAACACCGTAAATGGTGATGATATTGATCACCGTTGGTGGTGTCGGTTGAGCCGAGAAAAAAAAGCCTCTTTGCTTTCTAAGGCCCGTTGTTTAGCTTGTTCTAAGCGGTCTTCTATGGTACCCAGATCTGCTTGCACCCACCGCCTATGCCCCACGATAATTCTGGCCATGCGTAAAAGACCGGTGGCATTTTCCCACCGGTTTTGTGTGAACTTATGTAGCCTGGCGTACCGACGCGAGGGAATGATCCCACTACAGTGCCACATCGCAAGCAGCAAGGCATCTTCATACGCACGCTGAACTCTGCGCCCATGGCGTGAGGTTTCCTGTAGGGCCTTGGCCAATCGTGCTCGTTCTGCTTTGAGTTTTTGAACTTCTAATTCAAGATATTTGACCTGTTGCTCAGCGTTCATTTATCCAGTTTCCATTTCTTCTCAATCAGTTCGACATGGCGATCGATGGTATACATGGCCACCTTTTCCCGGCTTTGAATTTCATGGTGCGCAATGCCAGCCGAAGAAAACCACAGACCCTGATGGCGATTGATGGCGAGTGCGACCAACACACAGGTGCCCCAAGATACGAGCCACAAGAGGGCATAGAATCCTCCACCGCCGCCTTCGCTTAAGTATCCAAGAAAACACACACCAGCCGTGATCAGACCAAGCGCAACGGCATAAGCAATGCTATAAAGCAGGCTGGCTTTGGCTTGGGTAATAGCCGTATCATCACTATTAACACGATGCCCTATCTGACGCGGCATGGTGATTTCAGCGGCGGCATGAACAGCACTACTTAATATGCTCTGGTCAGTCGTTGATAGCTCGTATGAGGGTTGCGTTCTCGCAGGTAGATAACTTGCTTCACGAATCAGACCCATGTCTTTTTGTTCTTGGTGGGTGACCATGATGTCTCCTTTGATGTGCGTACTGAAGCACAGGGTAGAGCTAGTATCGGGAATACCTGGAAGTGTACTTACTATTGAGGAAACTGTC
>DAOTUR010000173.1:0-4564 GCA_034436915.1 Anaerolineae bacterium | reverse complement strand
TCACCTCGACAAAGTTATGAGACGGTTTATGTGTGAACGACACGGTTGGCTCCCAAGCCGCCTGTTTAATCGTTCACCGCAGAGTTCGGAACTGGTGAGGCATTCCGAAGTGCCTATGTGTTCGTCTCTAACGGAGCCTTTTCAGGCCAAGTCTGGTAAGCATTGGGGCTAAAAGCCCCTCCCTTTAGGGATGGGGATGCTTACCATTTTCTCCTTCGTCTCGAAAAATTATAATTTATAATTGATTGCGGCAAAAAAAGATTTCTCTCTTTTCCTTTTTTCATGTCCTCAAGTCCTCAAATAGGCCAGATGTGACCCCTACCCCTCTCACAAGAGTGCGATGGGGCAAAACAAGCATAGAGAGTGCGTTTAAATCAGATTGCCGATTTCGATATCGACGCGCTTCTCAGGATTGACCACATTGTGCAGGCTGGTCTCAATGTGTTCAATCATCGTCTGACGAGCGCCCTCCGCATCATGCTGTGCGACGGCCAGAGTGATGGCTTTGTGCTGCTGCACCGCGATTTTAAAGCGATCATGCGTGGGTGTCGGCATTTTACTGCTGACAGCATTCCATATGACGCCGACGAGGACGCTGATCAGGATACTCAGGACGGTGTTTTGACTGGCTTCAGCCAGCAGCGTATGGAACTCAACATCAAACTTGCCCCACTGGACAAAGGATGTGTCGTTGTCAGCCGCCTCAATGTCGAAGGAAATGGTTTCAAACTTGCTTGCCAGATCGCTGAGGCGGCGAATTTGTTGGATGGTGGCGTGTTGAGCGGCCAGGGCTGCCGCCTGTGGTTCTAAAAATTTGCGGACGCTGTAGATATCTTCGGCATGGATTTGTGAGCGGTGAAACGCAAGCAGCAGCGCATCAAGCACAGGCTCGGTGAAATCTGACGTGACAACGGCTCCCTGGCCGCGACTGATTGTAATCAGTTTGCGCGAGGCCAGCAGCTTGATCGCTTCACGGACAACGGCGCGGCTGACCTGATAATTATCTTGCAGTTCACGTTCCGAGGGCAGGAGTGATCCTGGCGGAAATTCATCCGAGACAATCCGCTGGAGCATGTTTTGCGCGATTTTAGTTGGCAGTGTCTCGCCCTGTTTTACCACCTGAGAAAATCCCTGTGTTGAAGTGATGATTTTTTGATGGGATCACAACTGGTCTGACAAGTCAACACATCCAATATAATAAGAGCGGTCTGCAAATTCAAAACGGTAGATCGTGCTGTATAATTGTGCGTGTGGGCCAATCAGGACATCGCGGCCTCCTTATATGGAGCGTCGAGGAAAGTCCGCCCTCCATCGGGCATGGTGTTGGCTAACGGCCAGGCAGGGCAACCTGACGGAAGAGTGCTGTAGAGAGGTAGATTGCGTTTTCGGACGCGAGGGTGAAACGGTGGTGTAAGAGACCACCAGCGTCTCTTGTGAGGGAGGCGGCTGAGCAAACCCCACCAGGAGCAAGGTCAAGCAGGCGCAAGGGGTGGCCCATCCCATTTGAGCGTCGGGTAGGCTGCACGAGGTGTCTGGCAACAGGCACCCCAGAGAGATGATGTCCACTCCCTTCGGGGAGCACAAAAGGCGGCTTATCGATAGCCCACACACATCACCCCCGGCCTTGTGCCAGGGGTGATGTTGTTTCAGGCTGACGTGCCGATCAAGGAATGGCGGGGGTCATAGGCGGGATATCGGCGTCGCCTTCCATCTCGCGTCGTCTTTCCTCGCTGAGTTCAGCGATGATTGGCATAATCGGCACGACGGGCGCGGAACCGCTGAGGCCCATCCCTGCGCCTGCCGGGATGATCGGGATGGCAGGCATATCGACCATCCCATCGGCCTCTTCCTGATCGGTGGCGGGAATATCGCTCATGGGACGTGTGGGGATGCTGGCGGGTGTATCGACATTGGGCTGCGGCAGGATATCTTCGACTGTTTTCTTCGCACCGGGGTCGATGATTTCCGCCCCGAACGGCGCAATATCCTGGCGTAACTGTGTCATATCCATCGTCTCATCAAATTCGATGACGAGGGCCGGCTGACCCGTACCGAGGCGCTTGGCGACGGATTCGATCTGATCATTGTCAAAGCCGAAATCAATCAGCGTGGCGGCGAAGCGGCCTGTGAGATTGCCGATCAGCGCTCCGGCGAGTGCGCCCGCGCCAACGGCCAGGAACGGCCCGATGCCCGGCAGAACCCATGCGCCCATTTGCAGCACGCCGAGGCCCATCATGGCTGCGCCCATCGCGCTGCCCGCAATTGCGCCTTCATCCGGGCTGAGATCGTCGTCCATGATGACGACTTCATTGTCATTCGGGCGGCTGATCACGGCGGCATGTTGAATGTGGGAATTATGCTTCATGGTCACGGCATCGAATGCCCGCAGCATTTCCTCGCGTGAGGAAAAGGTTGCAATGAGGAGTTGGCTTGCCATAGTGGTGTTTCTCCTGTGTGTCATCAAACGTACTCAATATTAGGATACTCGAATATCGCAGCCAGGAAATGCGATAGAGGAGGGAATTTTGAGGGGGTGCAATAACCCTTGACAGAGTAGGCCGAGTGGATTATTATAAGAAAGTCGCACGTACCCGTAGCTCAGCGGATTAGAGCTCCTGCCTACGGAGCAGGAAGTCGGGGGTTCGAATCCCTCCGGGTACACAACATGCAAAAAGCGCCTTTCGGGGCGCTTTTTGCATTCTGAATCACGCAAAACTGCTTTTGTAAAAATTTGCAGTATATATCAATCTTAGTATAACAGTAGTGGATACTCTCGACAGAAGATATGGAGGAATTCAGTTGACAAACCCCACTTTAAATCCTCAAATTTTAACTTTTGAGAGCACTTATCAATCTTCATCCTCTTATTCCTGGAAAAATGAAATCGTATTAGGTGATTGTTTGGATATATTACGCCAAATGCCCGCTTTATCTGTTGATCTTATCGTAACATCGCCTCCATATGCTGACAATAGAAAAAATACATATGCTGGACATGCCCCGGATGAATATGTCGCTTGGTTTCTGCCGATCTCAGCAGAACTTAAACGTGTCTTGAAACTAGACGGCACTTTTGTACTTAACATTAAAGAAAAAGTTGTTAACGGTGAACGCCATACCTATGTTATCGAGTTAATTTTAGCGATGAAGAAGCAAGGCTGGTTGTGGACAGAAGAATACATGTGGCACAAAAAGAACAGTACACCCGGTAAATGGCCTAATCGCTTCCGCGATGGTTGGGAGAGATGCTTACAATTCAACAAGCAGAAAAACTTTAATATGTATCAAGAGAGCGTTATGGTTCCTATCGGCGACTGGGCGAAAACGCGCTTGAAGAATTTGAGCGAAACAGATAAGCGGCGAGATAATTCACGGGTTGGCAGTGGATTTGGCAAAAACATCTCGAACTGGCTCAATCGAGATATGGCCTATCCAGATAATGTCTTACATCTTGCGACACAATGCAGTAATAAAAATCACAGCGCTGCTTTTCCAATAGAACTTCCTTCATGGTTTATCAGGCTTTTTTCCAAAGAGGGAGACGTTGTGCTCGACCCATTTATAGGATCTGGCACGACAGCGCAGGCTGCTAAAGAATTGGGCCGCTGCTATATGGGTATTGAGCTCAAGCAAGAATATTATGAGCTTGCCTTAGCTAATGTCGAATCCTCTGAGAAACTAATACAGAGAGGATTGTTTTGATGTCAATTTATTATCCTATATATTACGAATATATCACTCACAAGGTGTTAACGCCATTTTATGAAAAAAGGTTGAAAAGCCTCAGTGATTTAACTTTGGATAAGATTCTTAAAGCAAAAAATCCTTACCTTTTTAGAGCAAAGAATATTGAGATTGCGGGAGATTTGGTAAGAAGCATTATTGATGCTCATCTTTCCTCTCAAGAGGAAACAATTTTTGGCAACTTGCTTGAGGGATTTGCAATACATGTCGCGGAGAATCTGTATAAAGGTTTTAAGCGCACTCCACCCCTGAAAAGCGTCGACTTGGAATTTGAGCGTGACGGCGTTTACTATATTGTAGGCATAAAATCTGGCACGGTTTGGGGCAATTCTGACCAAATTAGAGCCATGTTGAATCACTTTGTAATTGCAAAACTCTTTCTAAGAGAGCAGGGTGTAACCAGTGAAATCGTTGCGATTAACGGGTGCATGTATGGAACTGAGCCAAATCCTCTAAAAAATACAATCAACAGAGGAGCAGTTCTCCAAGAAGAGGATAGAATTTATTATGAGTATGCTGGACAAGAGTTTTGGCATTTTATATCGGAAGACGCTGATCTCTATCAGGAAATCGTTATTCCTATAGCTGAAGCAGCAAAAGGAAGAGATATAGTGTTTAAAACAACCTATATTGGAAAGATAAATAAAATGACTGAAGATTTCATGGAACGTTTTCTGACCTCTGACAAAACACAAATTGACTGGACTAAATTGATTGATTTCGTGTCCAAAAAGCGCTAGGACATACCCAGCTCATTGAGCTCATCAATCGCAACCAGGGCTTCTGTGTCATTCCGACCAAAGCGTTCGGCATTTTCGAC
>DAOTUR010000172.1:0-7066 GCA_034436915.1 Anaerolineae bacterium | reverse complement strand
AGTATCCGTTACGTTTGCAAACTACCTGCTTTCGCTGGTACGAGTCTGCTTCATGAAAACCCAGAAGCAGTTTAGCGGAGCATCGAAAATAGTCTGAAAGTTGATAGATATGATTAAGTTGTTTCAAAATCAACACTTCCGGTATTGTGAAGGTTAACCATTGTCTCGGTTGCATTGGTACACTGCCTGCCATGCGTGCGCTCGTGCCCAATCTGGAAGCGGCGGGCATGACACCTATTTTGCTGGATGTGAATACATCACCGGGACGCGATTTGCTCAAACGCTTTGCATTTGAGAGCACGCCCACCTATCTGGTGTTTAATGCGAAGGGTGAGGAGATGCTGCGTGCTCATTCGCTGCCCGCTCTCCCCGCGATCCGGGCGGCAAGCGGCCTGTGAACGATAGCCCGATACGGTTGTCATGACAACCACATTTCAGGATTAAGCGCATACGGATGCAAGGATGTCGAAGCGACCTGAACACATTGAACGTCTCCGTCAGGCTCTGACGGAACTGCGGGCCCAACGCGAGGTCTTTTCCCTTTCGGCCTACGGCGAGATGGTGCGGGCGCTGCTTGAAGCGCTGCGCCGAGCGCAGACGATGCCTGCTGTCCCCCTTCCCCCTACCACAGACGAGATGCGTCTGGTGACGGTAGTGTTCGTGGATGTGGTGAACTCGACCTTGATGAGCCAGGAACTGGATACGGGCGACTGGAAAAACATCATCAATGCCGCCCACAGCCGCGTCGCCGCCCTGATCGCACAGCGCGAAGGCATCATCGGGCAGTATCTGGGCGATGGGCTGCTGGCCTTCTTTGGGGCGCAGCGCAGTCGCGGCGATGATGCGCTGCGGGCGGTGGCGTGCAGTCTGGAGATCGTGACCGCTGTCAACGCCTATGCCAATGAGGTCTTCCTGGAGCATGGCGTGGAATTTGCCGTGCGTATTGCTATCAGCACCGGGCGTGTCGTCGTGGGATTGATTGGCGGCGCGGAAAAGCAGGAGCTGCTGGCGCTTGGGCCTGCGACGAATCTCGCCGCCCGCCTGCAAAGTGAAGCCCGCCCCGGCCAGATCGTGATCGATGAGACGACGTACAGCCGTGTGAGACATCATTACAACACCGTCTCTTATGAGGTGCGACATCTCAAGGGCATTGAGCGGTCGGTGCGCTACTACGTCGTGGCGGGCCGCTATCAGCCCGCAGGTCGCACCCTGACGATGACCGTCCTCAATGGCATCCCGATTCCCTTCGCCAACCGCCATGTTGAGATGAGCCAGATTGATGAGATGCTGGACGCGGCGCTGGCGCGGCACGAATTCCACATCATCACAGTGGTCGGCGATATTGGAATTGGCAAAAGCCGCCTGCTGCAAGAAGCCTTGCAGAGGCCGCGCACGCAACCCCTGATCACGCTGGTCATGACGGCCAGCAGTGAGCATCAGGGGACAGCCGGGACGCTGCTGCGCGAGATGCTGCTCACGGCCTGCAATATCACCGATGATCTCACATCGGATGAGGCGTATCAGCGGGTGCTGAACTACATCCAGGCCAATTGGGATGACCCCGAAGCAGAAACGACAGCCTGTGCCATTGCTCAGCTTGGCGGGTTTCAACCCGCCCCTTATGCGGCAGGCCCGTCGGCAGCGCGGCTGACATTTGAGCCTGTCGCCCGCTGGCTGCGGGCGCTGACGCAGCGCAGCGGCCTGCTGTTGGTGGTCGACAATCTGCAATGGGCCGATACCGCCTCGATTCAGATGCTTGAGTATCTGACGGCGGAATTGAGCCACCTGCCGATTCTGCTGCTGGCCGCAGCACGGCCCATATTTTTGATGCATTATCCGCTGTATATGCGCCGTGCTGAAGCGCATACCATCATTCCGGTCTATCCGCTCAATGCCGAGGATGCCACGCATATCATTGACGGGATTCTGGCCCCGATTGGCCGTGTGCCTGAGACGCTCTCAGTGGTGATGCAGGAGCGGGCCGAGGGCAATCCGCTGTTCTTGCTGGAACTGCTGGGAATGCTGTTCGATCAGGCGGTGATTTATCACAAAGACAATCAGTGGCGTTTTAACATCGTCAAGTATGACAGCGTTGTGACATCGCTGCCCGATGGCTTGGTCGAAGTGCTGCAAGCGCGTCTCGACGATCTGACGCCTGAATCGCGCCAGATGATCCAGGTAGCGGCGGTGGTAGGACAGCGCTTCTGGGCAGGCTTAATCGCGGAAGTGAGCGGCTTCGCGGCGGAGGACGCCCTGAATATGCTGATAGCACGCGGCATGATCGTGCGACATGATATCAGCCTGTTTGACGACGATGAGGAGTATGTCTTTCAGCACACCCTCTACCGCGAGACCGCCTATGAACTCATCTCGCGTCAGCGGCGCGAACAGATTCATCAGCAGATTGCGGCGTGGCTTGTGACCCGTATCCACAACAAGCCGGAGTTATACCCGCTTCTGGCCGATCACTTTGAAGCCAGCGGCCAGTTTGAAGCCGCCCTCTATACCTGCTTTGAAGCGATGGAGGATCGGATGATTCGCCAGATGCTGCCCGAAGCCCTTTCGCTCAATGATCGTGGACTGGCACTGGCCCGCAATATCAGCCGCGATGTGGCGCTGCCCATCGTCATCCAGTTCTGGACGATGCGCGGCAAGATTATGAATCTGCTGGGCCGCTATGATGAGGTCAGTGCTGCCAGCCAATCCGCCCTGATGCTGGTCAAAGAGCTACCCGTGAGCAGTAAGTCGATGCCTGTGGCAGCATGGCGCACGCTGGCCCAGTCGTATATAAATCTGGGCCGCTACAATGATGCGTTCCAGGCATTGATTCAGGCGCATGAAGTCCTGCCTGAAGGTTATGGCTTGGAGCAGGGCGAAATCCTCCAGGGGTTTGGCTTTCTCAGCCTGTACAGCGGACGCCTGGAAGAGAGTCAGGCGTATTTCCATCGGGCGCTGGCGGTGTGGCGCAAGGCTGGGCTGCCGTATAACACAACCTTTACCGGACTGGGCTATGTCGCGCTCGAATCTGGCGATCTGGCAACAGCGCTGTCATATTTTGAGCAGGTGGCGCACTACAACCGTGAACACAAGCAGACCCCCTACACGCCCGCTGATATTCGCAATATCGGCCTCGTCTATCTCACGCTGCTGCAACATGAGCTGGCGCTTGAGCTGTTCAACGAGGCCCAGGCGCTGCATGATGAAAATCGCAGCGAGGATATGCTGCTGGTGGCGTATCGCGGCCTGTGCTTCATTCACCTGGGGCAGCCGCAGTTGGGCCTGTCGCTCGTGACAGAGGCGATGCAGGCCGGGGATCGCCTGATCTATCATCACTGGCTTTTGCAGCTTACGGCGCTGCGCGGGCTGCTGGCAACGGGCGATGTGGTACGCGGACGTGAGCAGGCATTTATTTTTGTTGAGCAGATTAAAGAGCGCAATCCGATTCTGTATGCACGCGGCCTACTGGTGCTGGCGCAGGCGGGCCTTGCATTGGGCGAGATCGGCGCAGTGGATACGCTGCGCGACGCGCTGCAACATGAAGAATCACATGGCGGGCGCGATCTGTGGCTTGGCTATGAAACACTCATGAGCGCCAGCACCGAGCCTGTGGCCCGCGATGACGCCCACAAACACGCCGCACAGCTTGTGCAGCAGATTGGCAAAACACTGTATACGCACGAAGCCTTACAGCGCGGATTCTTGCAGCATCCGCGTATCACGGCGTTGATCTCTGCGGTGCAGGCGTGAGAGGGGCGCAGGATGAAATCCCGCCACAGCGATAAATCGTAGAGACATGACATGTCATGTCCGAATGTGCGGACACGGCGTGCCGTGTCCCTACGAAAACGTCCTTTTGTAGGGGCGCGATATATCGCGCCCTAGCATGATTGGGCGCAGCCCGCCGCGCCCCTACGATGGATATGGGTGAGGCGTTCCCTCACGGTTGCCCAATATGTGCCGCAAGGCCCTGTTCCTTCATCCAACTGCTGAAATCATCGGCGAGGAGCGCGTTGCCCTGCGGATTGAGATGCATATCATCGGCGAAATAGATGAGTTCGCCCTGGGCTGCATGAACCTGGAAGACGGGCAGCGGATCATAGCAGGTGAGCGATAGCTCCGTACAGAGATCGAGCATGGCACGGTGGGCGGATGTGAGCTTCTTGAGCGCCTCTGCCCCCATGATCGGTTCCGTCAGCGGTGCGTAGACCTCTTCCCGCGTAGGGATGACAACAACGACAATTTTCGCTCCCCAGGTGTCCGCCAGCGCCTTCGCATCCACAAAGGCACTGCGCGATGCCCTCAGTCCGATTTGATTCTCATTGCGCGTCATATCCATCGCCTGCTGCTCATAGCCTGCGCCAAATTTCAGCACCTGATCCCCTACCGCGACGCGATACGGCTTGATGAACAGCCGATCATACGCGCTCATTGCGCCCGACTGCCCGGTGAGCACGACCTCCATCACAGCAAACGTCACGGAATGATCTTCCAGCCATGCGATGATCGGCTGACGTGGGATTTCAGGCGGGGCGGCTTCGGGCAAAGCCTCGATCTTCTTTGAGAAGACCGCCAGACCATAATCATCATTGAAATCGTTGCCAAAGAACTGCCAGATGATCAGCGGCGGCTTGAGCGGCTCCCCGAACGTCTTGAGGATGCGGCCATGACTGGTCGTGCCTGTCACGGGCTGGCTGAGATTGACGATGCCGAGCGGCGGCGTGAAGTGACTCGCCAGACGATCCACCCAGCAATCGACCTGCTCGGTGAAGCACATGCCGAAAGAATCGCCCACGACCACCGCATCGACAAAATAATCAATCGGCGCACGGGTGCGGAAGCCAACACCGCCGTTGGCCCACAACTCAACGGTGCTGAGATGAAAGCTGACAGTGGGGCTGCCGTACTGTAAGGCGTTGTCGATGCCGGGCTTGAGAATCCAGTAATGATCGGGATTTTGCTGCCACGCCGGAGTCCAGGTTTGCGGATACGCCTGTCCGGTCATGACGCGCTGCGCCTGCGCTGCGAGGACGGGGGGCAGTCGCGGGCCGATGAGACGCAGGCCGATTTCTAAGAGAATCAACGAAATGACAGCATTGATAACGAGAATAGCGATGATGCGAAATGCACGTCTCATGGGATGGCCCTGGCGTTGAATGTCACGCGATTTAAACACAGGATTTTTATATTGCAACCTGCAACTCGCTCCAGGGGGTCGCGTATAAGATGATATAAGAATGACGCTTCAACAACACAATCCTGTATGGGCGGTCTGATCGGATCGCCCGCACATCTCACGAAGGAGAGAAGACAATGAATGCCGACAAACTAAAACGCGATGAACGGCCCCTATCCCGCCACTCTGGTTTTAACGTTGTGCTTTTGCTGGTCATGGTGCTCATCGCGGCGCTTCTGTAGCAGCATAACCCGGGATGGGAGGGCGCACAGATCAATGGTGTGGGTGGGATCATCGGCAGCATCTTCGGCTTGATTGGGGGCATCATTGGCGCGGTCTTTGGCCTGATTGGTCACATCATCGGGCTGGTGTTTGGCGTCATCGGCGTGGTACTGGGACTGGTCGGTGCGATCATTGGGCTGGTGCTTGGTTTCGTGGGCCTTGTTCTGGGACTGGTCTTCGGTCTGCTCGGCGTTCTCCTGAGCATCATCGTACCGCTGGCAGTGGTTGTGCTGGTCGTCAAGATGGTGAGCAGTGGCACATCCCATCCGACGGGCAAGCAGAAGCGCAAACGCGAATGGCACGACGATGAGATTGTCAACGTTTAAGCACGCCGCCTCATATCAGGCAGAGGGGGGAAATGGGCGGTTGTCGCCCCATCCCCCTATAATGGTTCAGTTTTATTGTCTTCCCCCTCCGCCTCAATCGAATAACCAAGCCGATGCAGCGCCTCGTCAATCGTTTGCAGCACGTTGTCATCCCGATCTTTCAGCGCGGTGACGAGGCTGTCAACAGCGCGATCCGTGCCGATCTTGCCCAGGGCCTCCGCCGCCGCACGGCGTACATTGGCATTGTCTTCCATCAGTAAAACATCGAGTCCCGTGATGCTGTCTTCGACGCGCATTTCCCCCAGCGCCCAGGCCGCCTGAAAACGCACCCAGTTGGCCGGGTCTTTCATCGCTTCCATCAGCAGCGGAATCGCCGTCTCATCGCGCAGATGGCCCAGGGCATGAGCCGCCGCCGCCCGCACCCACGAATCGGCATCGCGCAGGGACGGATGCAGCGCAGGCGCATAATCGTAGGCATCCAGCTTGTCAATGGCCTCAATCGCCGCTGTCCGCACTGCCGCCATAGGATCGCGTAGCGCGGTCTGGAGTATGGGCAGTGCTTCCGTTGCTCTCAACCACGTCAGGGCGAGGATGGCACAGCGGCGGGTTTCCATCTGCGAATGACGCAGCATCTGCATCAGCGTCGGCACGGCCCGATGATCGCCCAGTTCGCCCAGAGCGCGGGCTGACCAGTTTTGCACTCGTGTATCGAGATCACTCAGCGCCTTCAAGAGAGGGTCAATAGCGCGAGGATCGTCCAGCTCGCCCAGAATCCAGGCCGCCATATAGCGCACCTGGGGATTGGAATGCTGCAATGCATGGATGACAGGCTCAACGGCCTGCGTTCCCAATTCTAATAATTGAATGGCCGCTGCCTGCTGATCTTCAAAATGGTCTGAAGCCAGACGTTCAATATAGTGATGTAAAAGCGATTGTGACACCGCGCCCATCGCATATCCTTTCTCCATCGTTAAGAAACTCTTTAGGATTTTCTTGATTATGCGCCTGATCTCATACCATAACAGTTAAGAGAGTAGATTTTATATCTGCGTTTCTCTTTCATGGGTTATGATATGAGCGGTCGGCCCTGACTCTATAAACAGGGTACGTCCTCACAGTAATATTGAGACATTATCTTTCTCTACGGTTGTAGAAGATAATCTCTGAGAGACCGTTTGATAATGCAAAATGTTATGCATGATTCGTGTAGGGACAGGGCCTGCCCTGTCCATTTTCACGCGATGAACGGACAGGGCAGGCCCTGTCCCTACGCCAAAATACATTT
>DAOTUR010000171.1:0-5562 GCA_034436915.1 Anaerolineae bacterium | reverse complement strand
GTTTGCTCCGCTAACTGTTGCCCGGACGGATGCCCGCTGTCTTGAGCGGCCTTTAACACCTCATCTAGGCTTTCCTGATTTTACGTGTGGCAAGACTTCGCCACACACCCTCTCTCAGTGCTTTGTTAAGGTGCTAAGAGCCTTCTAACACATCAGGGGCGGAAATACAAGTTTTACGCCTTACCTCCCCATCGCTAAAGCGAGGGGCTTCACGGCGCTTCTTCGGTGAAATCACCATCTCTTCTTGAGGCCACCCAGGAATGCGCGGGCAGGCCCCGAATTGATCTTTTTGAGCGCCTCTTTGATGGCATAACGCACCGCGCCCTCATCGCTTTTGTCATGGACAGCGATGAGCGTCTCCACCGTATTCGGATCAGCGATTTCGGCCAGCAGCCACAGGATATTTTTTTGCAGCGCATCGACAGGATCATCAAGAAAAGGCAGCAGAGCGGGGACAGCCTTCGCGCCAAATTTTTTCAGGCTGTCGGCAATATGGCTGCTGACCTCTCCATCAATATTGGGCTGGGCTTTGCGCTGCGGGTCGATGAAGCAGTCGATGAGCGGCTGAATGGCCTTTTCAGCGCCAATCTCAGCCAGAGACTGCGCCGCCTGATCGCGCACGCCCTCATCGATATCGTGGAGCATGGTGATGAGGGCGTCGATGCGCTCTGGCTCTTTGAAGTGGGCGAGAGATTTTGCCACACCCTGGCGTTTTATGGCGTTGGCATGGGAGATATTTTTGAGCGCTTCGCCCAATGTTTTGTACATAGCCTGTCCTCGAATAGATAGAAGTTCTATAGTACACCCGACGGCGGCTTTTTGATCTATCCCACGCTTGCCCAACGTTTACCTCTCTTTTACCCGAAGCCGACCAAAGCTCTGCTACAATGCAGGTTTGTGTAAGTCCACGATCCTGAAAAGGAATATCCTCATGATGCGTTTTCGACTTGGATTAGGTCTGGCTCTCGCGGCCATCACATGCCTCGCGGTGGCGTGCCAGGGGACGCCACCGATCACCTATGTCATGGAAGTTACCCGTGAAGTCACCCGCATCGTCCCAGCGGAGGGCATTAACGGCACAAGCACTGGCCCGCTGCCCATGGGGACAGTGGCGACTCCCACCCCCGGCGCAAACACGACTCAGATCGCCGTGAGTGCCTCGCTCACGCCTGCTGCAACGCTGGCCCCAATCGCCACCGCCACGCTGTCCGTGACCGCCACGCCGGATGTCTTCCCGACGCCTGTTGTCGGGCAGATTTATGTGGCCGAGCAAGCCTTCCAGAATGGCAGCATGTACTGGTTGCAGCCGATCAAGCAAATCTGGGTGGCGACGACAGACAAAAGCGGCAAGAAGATCTGGTTGGCGTTTGAAGATACGTTTGTCGATGGGCAGCCAGAGATCGATCCCACACTCACCCCGCCCGCCCGCCTCATCCAACCGGAACGCGGCTTTGGCAAGCTGTGGCGCGAGAACAAAGATGTGCAGGCGCTGGTGGGATGGGCCAAAGAGCCTGAGTTTGGCTATGTCACGCGCTATGAGTATCGGGCGGGCGGCTCGGTGAATGCCCAGAACCAGTATGTGCCGGGCAAAGGCCGCCATGTCATTACGCTGCTCGATGGGCAGATCATGGCCTTCAACGAAGATGATAATACATGGCTGGTGAGCAAAAGCGGCTCGTAGCCGCGTGTGGTACACTGGAAGAATCTGAGTTTTGTATTGCACTGTTTGTCACCCCTCACCCCAACCCCTCTCCTGCGAAGTGGGAGAGGGGTTGGGGTGTAGGGGTCAACATGAGATTCTTTACTGATTGTCCTCATGCGAAAGGAGTCGGGGCTGCGGCCCGATTATCCCGCCGTCCCTTATCGTGATGCCAAAATCTCTCCGCCGCTGGACGCTTTCTCCTGATTCGCCGACATCGACGCTCATTGCCGCCGATGCCCGCCTGAGCCGTACCTCATTCACGGACGATCAGGTCTGGGATGTTCGCCTGGGTGCAGGCGATCAACCTGCGCTGACGCTGCATACGCGCTATGGTGGACGTGCCGGACTCGTGAGCCTTGTGCCGATCTGGACATTTGAAGGCCGCCAGATCTATCAGAGCATGACGTATGCGTCTGCGCCCATTATCACAACGATTCTACCGGATCAGATCACTGTCGAGTGTGCGCCCATCCCTGGCCTCGACGTGCAGCTTGTCTTCCGCGTGCATGAATCGCAGGTGTTGGGCGGCCAGATCATCCTGCGTAACACGACAGGCACGCCGCTTCAGATTCGCTTCGATTGGTTCTGGCATATTGGCGTCAATGAGCGTGAGCAGAAATTGACGCATGTAGCGCTGCCCAATGGCCCAATGGTGCTGACACCAGTGCTGCCTGTGGGCAATCTCACGCCTGTACTGATGTTCGACAAAGGCGGGACAGGGGATGAGGCGCTCAGTCCGCGCACGGGCATTCTCGCCACGCTGACGCCGAATGCGACAACGACGCTGCGCTGGCTGCATGTCGGCCTCGCCTCGCTTGAACAGGCGGCGGCGCTGGGCGCGGCCTGGTTGAAGCTTGATTGGAAGCCGTATATCGACGCCAGCCTGCAAGCGGGCCAAGCGCTGCCTAATATTGAGACGGGCGATGAGACTTTTGATATGGTGCTGGCGGCCTCGTACAACCGCCTCGCGCAGAGCGCCCTCAAAGCGGCGGCGCACTATCCCAATCCGACATTTATTGCGGGCCGCAGCCCCAATGCCGGCTACAGCCCCAGGGGGGATGGCAGTGACCATCCGCGCAGTTGGCGGCAGGATGCTTTCAGCGCATGGCTGATTTTGCCTGCATTGGCAGCGATTGCGCCCACTGTCGCGCTCGGAGCCTTCAAAAATTATCTGGCGATTCAGGCCAGACAGGACGGCTTTATCGATGCGCTGCCCGGTGCGGGCGGTCAGCGGCTCAATATGTTGAGTGCGCCGCTGCTGGCACAGGTGGCATGGTCGCTGTATCAGGTGACAGGCGATACGGCCTTTGCACGCGAGGTGCTGCCCGGCCTGCGCCGTTTTTATGATCGCTGGTTTGTGCCTGAGCGTGATGTGGATGGTGATGGCCTCCCGGAATGGCAGGATGAGCGGCAGATGGGCTATATGGCCTTCCCGACCTTTGCCGCCGCCCAGGTCTGGGGCCAGGGCCTTGATCTTCGTACCGTCGAATCGCCAGATCTGGCGGCGCTGCTGCTGCTGGAGGGCGAGGCCTTGCAGCAGTTGGCTGCGGCTGTGCAGGACAAAGCGCAAAAGCCGCTGACCGAGCGCATGAACACCCTCACGAAGGCGCTCAATCGGCTGTGGGATGGCACGCGCTTTCGCTATCAGGATCGTGATACGCACGAATCGCTGATGGGCCGCGTGCTGGCGAAAGAGGTGGCCGGGGATGAAGAACAGCTCCTAGCCGAGATTCTTGATCCGGCTGCACGACTCCTCATTACGGTGACAGGCGGGGCCAATCTTGTGCCGCGCTTTACGCTGACGCTGGAAGGCAAATCTGAGAGCGGTGCAGCCATCACCGAACGCATCGACTCAAGCACATTCTTATGGCAAAACCGTCGCGGAACGGTCACATCGCAGCGTGTCTACCGCCAGATTGATCGCGTGCGCTGCGACGGTCTCAGCCGCGTGTACCGCGTGACGGTGGCCGTCGCGGATTTAAGCGGCCTTGATATCAATGCGCTGATGCCGCTGGCTGCCCCTGGGCTGACCGCCGAGCAGCAGAGCGCTCTCATCCGTCTCGCCACTGATCCCGCCCATTTCTGGCGAACCAGCGGCCTGACAATGGTGTCGGTGCAGGATTCCCACTACGACAGCACGAATGCCAGAGGCGGGGGTGGAGTGTGGTTGTACTGGGTAGCACGTGTGGCCCAGGGCTTGCAGCGCGTCGGCGCAACGAAGCAGGCGGCGGAGCTTCTGCGGCGTGTGCTCACGACGATGAGCGACGTTCTGGCCGCGCAAAAAAGTTTTTATCAATTCTACGCGGCGGATACTCCCACTGGCTCAGGCGAGACACACCATGTGCAGGGCATTGTGCCGCCTGCCTTGATCACAGCCGCCTTTGGTGTCGAGATTGCCAGCGCAGGCCGCGTGTGGGTGGGTGGGCCGTTCGGATGGGGCAAGGCGATCAGCATTGAACAGCATGGCGTGGTCGTGAAGCGCACCACGCGCAAAATCACGATTCGCTTTCCATCGGGTCACAAGGTTGAACTGACAGAAGGCGTCCCCTGGCAGCTTGTGATTGATCCCCAGGCCAAGCCGATTCGGGCGGTCACTCCACCAGCGCCGCCAAATTCAGGCGGCGGATCGCCCACAGCCACTAGCACAGAAGCGCCTGAACGGATTATCATTAAAGTGGAGCGGGAAACTTAGTCTTAAGTAACACTGTCGGCGGTTATGCATGGCTGAGGGAACAACGAACACATCATTCATATATGAATTTTTGTATCGCACAACGGGCGATGGCGTTTTGATTCTGGATGAAAACCAGCGCATCATTCATCTGAACCCGGCAGCAGCGGCCATGCTGGGGATCACGCTGGAAGACGCCCTCAATCGCTATGCGCCTGATTATTTTCGCAAGAACCAGGCCCTCGTTCAACTGGTCTTAAAGACGGGCGAGCATAAGGTCGATGTGAGACTCGCACACAAACGCCTCGCCCAGGGCATCGCTGAGACGATGACCACCGGCGAGCGGATTGTGCTGCTGCAAGATGTGACCGAAAAACGCGCCCTCGAAGATCGGCGCGAAGCCCTGGCGAAAGCCATCGCCCACGACCTCCGCAATCCCATCGCGGCGCTGGCGGGCTTTGCTGATCTGATCCAGCGGGTCGGGCCGCTCAATGAGCAGCAGCAAAAATTTCTGACGCGCATTCGCCAGACGAGTTCCAAACTGCACGATATGATCCTGTTGCTGGTGGATCTGGCCTGGATTGAGGCCGGAATGCCGCTGGCGCATGTGCCGATCCGCCTGGATGAATTGATTGAATACACCGTGCGTGAGTTGGCGGTGTTCGCGCAGCGCAAACAGTTGGGCATTGCGATCTCGGTGCAGAAGCCGCTGCCGATTGTGATGGGTGATCCCGAACGGCTGCGAATCGTGGTGTATCATCTGCTGCACAATGCGATTATGTACTCGCCCACTGAGGCCAATATCGTCATTCATGCCTGGGGCGATGATCATGAGTTGTTTTGCAGCGTGGCAGATCGTGGGATTGGCATCGCCCCGCATGAGCTGGATTTGATCTTTGATCGGATGTATCGCGCCCGTGATGACCGCGTGCTGACGGTGGCGGGCGGCGGCCTGGGCCTGACGGTGGCCCGCACGATTATTCGGCGGCATGGCGGCGAAATCCGCGCCAGCAGCATCCTCGGTGAGGGCAGTACATTCACGTTCAGCCTGCCCACCGTTCAGTTGTAGCGATGAGGATATTGACCCCTCTCCCACAAGGGCGCGAGGGGTGCAAAACGCTGGTAGGTGTACGGAATAGCGTGGTTCACCGAAAAAACGCGGGAAGCCCCTGCCTTTAGGCAGGGGGAG
>DAOTUR010000170.1:0-4957 GCA_034436915.1 Anaerolineae bacterium | reverse complement strand
GGCTCCCAAGCCGCCTGTTTAATCGTTCACCGCAAAGTTCGGAACTGGTGAGGCATTCCGAAGTGCCTATGTATTCGTCTCTAACGGAGGTCTTGCGACCTGAGTCTGGTAAGCATTGGAGCTAAAAGCCCCTCCCTTCAGGGATGGGGATGCTTACCATGATTATTGAATTGGGGTCAGGCGCAGCCATTCAAAGCCGATCATATAGCGCAGACTGTGAAAGAGCGTGGGCGGATGGATGAGTTGATTGAGATCGTTCAGATCGCGCATCACAACGGGCGTCCACTTGTATAGCCCGTGAAAATCTTCCGGTAGTTCATCCGGCGCAGGCAGCCCGCGTATGCCATTCACCAGCACAGGCACAATCTGCGGCACATGTTCCAGCGCTGTCGCTACTTCTGAGTGAACGGGTTCATCCGCTGGGGAGAGGCGTAAACAGCCCAGATCATCAATCCCCGTCCATTCCGGCCCAATCATGATGAAAGCCTGCTGACAGGTGCTCATCTGCTGAGCGATATACTCCCCCATCTGGCGGTGCTGCGGCAAATAGACCTCTGGATTGACCAGAACCTGCGAGACCCCATAGACCATGACCGCCCGTTGATACAGGGCGCGTGCGGCAGCGGCATCAGACGAGCGATAGGAGATATACACGCGGGGCATCGGAGCACGTCTTTCACTGACACGATGCGCTTATGATAGCACAGGAACATGAGGCGGCCCATGAGAGGCGCTGATATAGCCGAACCGATGGACATGGCGTGCCATGTCCACACCCTGCTGGCGTGATAGATCAAGCATCACGCCAGCAGACAAGTTCGGCCTTTAGAGGCTACTTGGAACCTTCCTGAGAGTCTTTCAGCAGATCACGATCATTCAGCGGCTGCACAGGACGGGCATCCAGCGCAAAAATCGAGACAAATTGGTCAATCTGCTTTTGGGAGAGTTCGACGGGATTTGTCATGACCAACCAGCGCACCCCTTCTGAGCAGGGTGGGGTCGTCAGGGAGCCAATGTAGGTCTCAAAGAGATGAACGACTGGCAGCAGCTTGGCCGCATCAACCGTCATCTCTGTCGCCTGGGGGTCGCCTTTTTCTTTGGGCAGATTGTCAAACACCGAGGCGAAGTCCGGATTATCTGCGTCACTCACATGCAGCATCACGCCCACAACCGCCAGGCTTCCAGCGGCACTGCGATGCACAAAATGCAGTTCCATGTCCGCGATCTTGCCATCAATGCTGTGCTCACTGGGGTGATGAAAATGGAACTGAAGCAGATCATATTTGATTTCGTTGTAGGTGATTGAACTGCCTGCGTCATAGGCCACCTGAATCGTGTGACCATTGTTGAAAATATTCAGCTTTGAGGGGTGATAGTCAAACTTGACATCACTCAGGTTGACGGTTTGAACGGCATCGCTGCTGAGATCAATCGGAGATTGGGCATGTCCTGTGGTGCACACGCCATATGTGGGAAGGTCGCCCCAATGGTCAGGGCCTTCCTCGCCTTCATACTCCCAATGCGGCGGCGTGGGGACGGGTGTTGCCGTCGCATCCTGTCCCTGGACTGCACTCAAGCTCAATAACACGATGGCTCCGAAACCCAACAACACAGCGAGGCTCGCTGTCACACGATTGAAAACCGTCATAAAATTTCAACTCCGCTGTCACATAAAAGGATCGTCTATCCAAAATCAGCAAAAGTTGCTAATCTCTTTCTTAGGATAGTTATTTTCAACGGATTTTTGCCATGAGATTATTATTTTTCTCCTTTTGGCCCTGGCGTCTCGTGGGTTGGATCACGACGCTGGTCTTTGTCGTGCTGTTCGTCTATACGCTCATCCAACTGATTGCGGCTGTGACAGGCGGTGGCGCATGAACAGCGCACGCTCATTCTTTGCCGCCTGTGTCATCCTCGCGGTGGGCCTGATCGGATTTGTCACAGGCAGCGCCCGTCATCCCCAGACGGTGATGCCGGCTGATGCAGCGGCAGGCTGGCAGGTGTGGCAGGCCAATGGCTGCGAAGGCTGTCATACGCTGTATGGCATCGGCGGCAATTACGGGCCGGATCTGACGCATAGTTACGAGGAGCGCGGCACGACCTATCTGCGTGAGTTCTTCGTCAATCCCAATGCCTTCCATCCCAATCAGCGTGTGATGCCGCGCTTTAATCTCACCCGCGATGAGACCACAGAGCTAATCGCGCTGCTCCAGACGGTGGGCGCACCAGAGGGCGAGGCGGCAGATGTGGTGAAAGCATGGCCGCCGCACCCGATTCGTGTCTCAGGCACGGGCGGCATGACTGTCGCTGCTGCACCGTCGGCCTCCAACACATCATCGGCGGATGCGGCGCAGGCGGCGGGCAAAGCCCTGTTCGGCCAGAACTGCGCGAGCTGCCATTCGCTGGAGAAGGATGTGGTCGTGATTGGCCCGTCGCTGTGGGGCATCGCAGATCGCGGGTGGCATCGCGTGACAGGCAAAAGCCCTGAGCAGTACATTCGGGAGTCGGTGCTGCATCCGAGCGATTATGTGGTCGCGGGCTTCCAGGATGTCATGCAGAAAAACCTCGGTGAAAAGCTCTCTGCCGCCGATCTCGATCATCTGATTAACTTTCTCATGCAGTACAAGGAAAATCCATCATAGTCTCTCTCCCTGTCACCCCTGCTTCACCAGACCAACCGCTGCGCTGGTCGATCTGGGCGGCCCTCAGTGCGCTCACGATGGGCTTTTTGTTGTTCATGCTCACACATCAGAGCGATACGCCCGTCATCCTGGGGCGCTACTCCCTGACGTATGCGCTGCAACTGGCCGTGATGGTGGGGTTGGTCGTGCTCTTTGCGGGATGGGCAATCCTGGCATGGCGCGGGTGGTCGATGTCTCTGGCGCGTTTCGTCCCTCAAGGGCGTCTGGCGGCCTGGGCGATGGCCCTCATCGGTCTGGCGGCGCTCGTCCTGTATTGGGCGTTTTTCCCTGGCGGGCGCTCTCAGCCCGGCGTTATGCTGTTCGCAGTCTACAGCACAGCGCTGTTGTTTGCCGCGTGGACGTGGTTGCTGTGGGTGAGCGGCGCACGCGATCTTTTCATCGCTCCGTCAGGCCGCTGGCTAACGCTGTCGGGTCTCCTGGTCATGGCGGGTTTCACTGGCGCAACCCTGGGGCGCGTGCCGCCGAGTCTGTTTCTGGATGAAGCCTGGGTCGCCAATTGGGGCATGTCGCTCTACAGCCTGCGTAAACCGATCATTACGCTGATGCCGGATATGGGGCCAGAATTGGCGATGCGTGCGCCGCTGTTCTTCATTGGCATGGGCGCGTGGCTGCTGGCAGCGGGCATTACGCTCGAAAATGGGCGGCTGTATCTGATCCTGGTCGGATGGCTCGGCTTACCCTTCCTGTATAAAGCGAGTCGACGACTCCACAGCATTGCCATTGGCGGATTGACGTGTCTCCTGGCGGCGGCCCTGCTGCCTCCACATGTGTATATCCGTATGGATATCGTCGTCACATTCTTCATGATGATTGGCCTGTGGGCGTTCATACGCGCCGAGGAGACCCAGCGGGCCGTGTGGTACGGGATCGCCGGGTTTGCCCTGGGCCTGATGTTTGAGGGACATCAGTTTCCGATTGTGTACGATGCGGCCTTTGCCCTGATCCTTGCTTACGATTATGCGCGGGTTGTCTGGCGTGAAAAACGCTGGCTCTGGTATGCACCATTCTGGGCCTTTGCGCTAGGTGGCATCCTGGCGACGGGCCTATATCTGTTTTTGCACAGTGTCCCCTGGGGATTCAGCCCGCTGGATTGGATTCGCGTTGTGTTTGTGACCTATGGCGGAGAGCAGACGCTTGGAGATGTCAGCACGGTGTCTCGCATCGTGCGTCTGACGACGTACTGGATGCTCGATTATTTGCTGTATCACCCGCTCGAAAGTGCGCTCTTCTGTGCCGGAATCGCCTGGGCGCTGACGCGCGGCAGCCTTCGCATTAAGCGGTTGGCGATCATTCTCATCCTGTCACAGATCGGGCTGTGGCTGCTGCTGCCCAAACGCAGCTACTTTTACTATGTGTTCAATCTGCCGTTTACGGCCCTATTTGCGGCGGGCCTGCTGGCCGATATCACGGGCGGATGGCAGGCGAGGCGGCTGTCATTGGCGCGGGGCGCGGCGTTTGTGGGCGTGGCGGCGCTTCTGATCACGCACTTGTCTCTGAGCACCCAATCGAGCCAGAATGCCGATCAGATGATTGCGCTCTCGTATGAGATCAATGCCGTCTTACCATCCAAAATCGAACATGTAGCGGCATGGCAGGGCTACTACTTTGGCTTTTCAGGGCGGCAGTTCTTGAACAGCGAAATCCTCTATCGTCTCAAACCCGGCCAGACATTGGCCGATTTGTATTGGCCGACGCAACCACCGCAGGCTCTGCTCATTACGCTTGGCCTGGACGATATGCAAACTGAGCTGTTTGATTACATCGCGCAGGCGGGCTTTGTGCGGGTGCGCTGCTATCCGCTGGATATTTTTGGGCGGCGGGCAGATCTGTATGTGCGACCCGAAGATGATCCCTATCACGGTGTGACGAACTGCCCGTCATGACAGGAGCAGCAGGGGGCGATTCCTGGAATTGCCCTTTGTCGGCCCCTCACCGCGAAGTGGGAGAGGGGTTTGGGGGTTCTCAGGGGCAGGTTTTTTTAGACTGCATGTGTAAATCGGTTTCAAATACCGTCCCCATCACGATGGAAGGCTCCAGAAAGGCGTTTGGGCGCAGCGTGCTGCGCCCCATATACACCAACTTAAGGATTTTGAGCCATGGCAATAACCGTCCCATCCGCATATGACATGGCAAGATCGCTTGCGCCAGGGACTGAAAGTCCCTGTCTCTCGTGTTGCGGGGTTGAAAACCCCGCCGAAACACGCCCCAAAAGATGGTTTGAGCGGGACTTTCAGTCCCGCAAAAGGCAAGGCAGG
>DAOTUR010000169.1:0-5387 GCA_034436915.1 Anaerolineae bacterium | reverse complement strand
CCTGCCTTGCCTTTTGCGGGACTGAAAGTCCCGCTCAAACCATCTTTTGGGGCGTGTTTCGGCGGGGTTTTCAACCCCGCAACACGAGAGACAGGGACTTTCAGTCCCTGGCGCAAGCGCTTTTGCCGCGTCTTTGGCTCATAATGAGCACAAAAATCCTTAAGTTGCTGTATATGGGGCGCAGCACGCTGCGCCCCTACGAGAATATTGTTTGTTTTGAGCACCATAAAAAGGCGTTTTTGTAGGGGTTTAGCTTCGCTGACTTTGTATCGGCACGCTAAACCCTAGTATTTTGTTACGCCTGCGAGTACAAGCGCCCACCAAATTCATTCACAAGCTGATTGTCGAGATCATCGGCATATTCGGCGATCTGCGTGATGATGAAGTTGGTCTCGCCCGCATCCAGCCCGCTCAGAGGCCGCTCATTGAAGACGTAGACCACATCCTGATACACGCCCAATGAGGCATTCGTCAGCGACAGATTCAACTCCAGCAGGCGGCGGTACAGCGCCAGCAGATTGTTCGGTGGCAGATGTAAAATCGGCGCGAGAACCTGCAAATACTCGCGCTGGCCCTGCTGCGCGATGTAAATCTCGATCAGGGCGGAGCCGCGTTGAAAACTCCAGCCGAAGCCCGACTCAATCTGCAAGCGGGCCTGAACGGGATTGATGCCAATCGCGGCCAGAATGCGCTCGACACCAATCGCGCTCTGTTCAATGGCGGACAGTTGAGGCTGTCCGGCGGGCGGCTGCTGCGAATTGTTACGATTCCACATGCTTGCTCTCCTTAAAACGAATGAGGGATATTGAGATGCGGAGAAGGGACAGACTCAAATGCCCTTTCTCCCGCCTCGGACGATCTGTGAGTCAGCGCCGCTGGCCTGCTTCAAAGCCGCAGCGCAAACACACGCCGTTATAAAACCCGATGGTGGCGCGGCAGTTGGGGCAGGGCCGATTCATCGTCTCGCCATACAGCGCCCCCACGTTCTCCATCGGGCGGCGGCGAATATCGAGCGCAGGCGGCAGCACCGAGCCGCATGTCTCACAGTAGTAGGCTTTGAAGGCTCCGGCGCGGCTGGAAGAGCCACAGCTTGAGCAGTAAATACCCTGATTCCCAAGCTGCTGCGCCTCTTGCAGGAACATCTGCACACATTGATAAATGGCGCTGATATGCAGCCCATAAAAATAGCTCGTCGTGCGGCTGGCATTGCGCGTCATCATGCCGACGAGGGCATTTTGCGGATCAAAGATCGGATCGCCGCCCGCATCTTGCAGCCGATTGAGCAGGGTAGGGAACCACTGCGGCGGCAGTTCGCCGCGTGTCTCGCGGCGGGCGGTGCGGATGACCTCGCCAGGATGGGACAGCACCATGAGCGGCAGATTCTCGGCCAGGATGGGAACCTGCGCCACAGGCAGCAGCGCCACAAGCTGCACAGGCACTTTGATCAGCGCCAGATCGAACTGCGGGAACGAGCGCAGCACCTGGCCCGCCAATGTTTGCCCGCTGGCAAGCTGGATCGTGAGCGAGTCTTCGCTGCCCACGACAAAGCGCGTCGTTGCTATCAATCCATCACGAGTGACGAACAAACCGGAGCCTTTGCCATTTGGCCCGCCGACCACGCCCACGCTGCGCTGCGCCTCATTCAGCGTCATCACCGGGCCGACTGTGCCAAATGTACCTGTGCTGATACGGGCATACGGATCAGCAGCGGGATAGCCGCCCTGTCCGGTATTCGGTGTGATTGAGGGAAATGTGCTCGTGCTGCGGGCCGCGCCAATCGGGTTGCCAGTGGTACGCGGCTGCTGATACGTCCCCGTGCTGGTGGGGGATGGCCCAAAAGGATCAGGATTGGGACGCAGCGGCGGGTAGCCCTGGCCTGCGTTCGGGATGACCTGCGGATACTGCCCCGTACTGGTCGGGGGATAGCCCGGCGGATTCTGCTGGGGTGGATAACCGCCCTGCTGAGGATAGCCGCCCTGTGGATTCGGATTTTGCGGCGGCTGTTGATATGGCGCAGCATACGGATCGGGCGGCGGGGGCGGGGGGGGCTTTTGCGGCGTCGGCACTTGCGAGGCCATCAGCGTATTCAAATGCTGGGCATAGGTCGCATTTTGCGGATCCGCCGCCACCGCTTTTTGATAACATTCAATTTTAAAGTTGACATCCTCTTGCGTATTAGAGAGCCAGGCAAAGGCCGTCGCCTTGAGATGCGGGGCCAGCGCATCATCGCGGATGGCGAGCCGCAGGAGGCGTGCGCCTTCTTCCAGATGGCCCTGTTGGATTGCTTCAATTCCCTGCTGCAAACTGCGAACGGACATGCGCGAGTCTCTCTTTCCTCGTATTCTCTTATTATAGACCCAACGCGCCAGAAAAGGGGCGTCCTGATGGGCCTAAAACACAAATGCGCTTCGTGGTTTTTCAAAATGCTCACACACATATAATCCGTAGGGACACGGTACACCGTGTCCCTATTCGGACAAGGCGGGCCTTGTCCCTACTCAAATACGATAATATGGGTTTCAATCATATTCCGCAGGCGCAGGACGTTGGGTGGTGTAGATGCTGTGCGGGCCGGACGCAAGATAGGCGACAAAACACCCCACCAGCAGATAGATCACGCTGCCCCCGCCGAACAATTCGACGCCCATGAGTGTGCAGGCCAGCGGCGTATTCGTTGCGCCTGCAAAGACCGCGCTAAATCCGATCATCGCCAGCCACGATGCATCCAGGCCCAGGACAGCCGCCAGCGTATGCCCCAATGTCGCCCCAATGACGAACAGCGGCGTCACCTCGCCGCCGATGAAGCCCATGCCCAATGTGACAGCGGTCAAAATCAGCTTGGCGAGGAAGGCGAAGGTGGGCACATCGCCGTCATGGAGGCTGGCCTGCAAAAGCGGCAGGCTGAGGCCGTTATAAAGGGTCGTCCCCATCAGCAGCGTCAGCCCAATGACCAGACAGCCACCGATGAACAGGCGAAAGGGCAGCCGCGTGATCCGCGCTGCCTGATGATGGATGGCATGAGTCAGCGTGATGAACAGGCGGCTCGTCAGGCCAAAGGCCAGCGCTGCCAGGACTGTCTTGAGCAGCAGCAGCGGGTCAGTCGCAGTCATTGCCATGAGTGGATAATGGCTGTGACCGATGCCCCAGGCCCGCGTGACCAGATCGCCCACGCAGGCCGCCGTGATGACAGGCACAAGCCCCCAGTGGCGAATACGTCCCGCCTGCGGCACTTCCAGCGCAAATACGATGCCTGCGACGGGCGTGCCAAACACCGACGCAAAGCCCGCGCTCAGGCCCGCCAGCAGCATCCAGCGCCGATCTTCCAGCGACAGATGCAGCACACGCCGCAGCGTATCGGCCAGACTTGCGCCCATCTGTATCGCAGTGCCTTCGCGCCCGGCGGAGCCGCCAAACAGGTGCGTCACCAATGTGCCGAACAGCACGAGAGGAGCCATCCGTGCCGGAATCACGCTGCCGTTCTCGTTGATCTCCTCCATTACGAGATGGCTGCCGCGCCCGGCGGTACTGCCCCAACGCTCGTACAGAAGGCCAAGCCCCAGGCCCGCCATCGGCAGCCCAAACAGCAGCACAGGATTGGCTTCGCGCACTGCCGTAATCTGCTCTAATGTCGCCAGAAAAATCGCCGAGGCTGTGCCTGCCAGGATGCCAATCAGAGCGCCGATGAGCGCTTGCCAGAGAAAACGCGGGAGAGGGGATATCATGAATGTCCTTAAAGCGGTAGGTGTGCAGAACGGCGTGGTTTGTCCAGCCGTATGTGCGTTGAGGTGGGATTGGCGTGGGCACGATATATCGCGCCCCTACAAAAGCGCTGTGACCCGTTGCAAACCTATCGCATGGAGCAAAAACCCCGATCACGTTATCGTGTATACCTACCAGTACGCTGCGCCCCTACACCACCGCGCCGCACCTGCAAATCGTCACAGTATGATGCCGTCCTACTCCTCCTCGCCCCTTGTGGGAGAGGAGGTTGGGAGGTGAGGGGCCAGGGTCAAAAGAATTTCACCCATTCGATGTTCGGATTCATCTGTTCGCGCAGCGGCACAACCTGAATCCACGTCGTCCCCGGCTTGAGATACAGCAGTTCGCCCGTCTTGCTGAGGAACGTCAGCGCCGCGCCGCGTGATGGACGCAGCCAGCGGCCTTCATAGCGCTTGCCATCGCGGAACAGGATCAGATCGCCTTCGGGCCACAGCGTAATCTGGGCGCTCCAATTGACATTTTCGCCCCATCCGCTCTCGACAATATCGGTCAGGTAGTGGCCCGCGTACAGCACGACGACATTGGCCGCACGCACCTGCTGATTGGTGTTGGCGTCATAGTGCTTGACCTCATCGCTGGAGCGGTAGTAGAGTTTGTCGGCAAAGTTGTAGTACCAATCGACCTTCTCTGTCGCATAGCGCACCTGGAGGAAAATGCCGGAGCCATTGTCATTGGGCGGCGTCTCAGGTAGAAACGCCAGTCCCTGCAAATTTGGCTTCTGGGCAAAGCCTTCTTTGGCGGCCAATCCCCACAGCGCCTGAAGATCGACGAACAGGTTATGCGGCACAGGAATTTTCTCATCGCGGTAGTAGTAGGGCGGGCCGTAGAGGACGCCCTTATACGCCCGCTCTGCAAATTCTGATGGCGGGATCAAGCCGGACGGGCCGATGATATCCGATTCTGCGCCGCACTGGTCTTTGTCTTCGCGGTCAGCACACAAGCCCGCTTTGACGGCCTGTGAGCCGAAGATGCGTTTCTCTACGCCGATACTGCCGCCCGCAAACGCCAACAGCGCCTGATACATCGGCGTCAGCTCATAATCGATGAGGCGGGCGCTGCGAATCGACCCGACGCGAGTTGGCGCATTGGCATAAAAGATGGCTGAGAAGCGCGTCACGCCGACTTCGGTGTAATGCTCAAATACCAGATCGGCCTCGTTCAAGCCCGATTGTGGCCGCACGAGCGGCGGCGAATTTGAGATTTTCACCACGATAGGCAGCCGATTGAGCACCCTCGCATCGCTGACGGGGAGGCCCGTGAGCGGATTGACATCAGCCGGGTAGCTGTACGGCCCAATTGCACCGTCCACAGGCACGAAGATCGGCACAGCGGTGGCCGTGCTCACCGTCGTGGCGGTGGCGGCAGATGTATCGAACGGCGTCAGACCGGGCACGCCTGTCTCCGCCACCTCTGACTCGTGGGAGGCAGGGGTAGCATCGATGACAGGTACTTGCGTATCGCCGCCTATGATCGGGCCGCCGGGAGTGGGCATGGCTTGCTGCTCCTGTGGATTGGAGGCATTGGCAATACCACAGGCGGTCAGCATGATCAGCGCCATGAGCACGCTCATCAGGCGTCCTATGCGGGCGATGAGGGGCTGATGGGAG
>DAOTUR010000168.1:0-5035 GCA_034436915.1 Anaerolineae bacterium | reverse complement strand
TCGGAACTGGTGAGGCATCCCGAAGTGCCTATGTATTCGTCTCTAACGGAGCCCTTGCGGGCCAAGTCTGGTAAGCACTAGGGCTAAAAGCCCCTCCCTTCAGGGATGGGGATGCTTACTGATATACGTCCTCCTCGATGGTCACCAGCCATATTTGAAACATATCATAATGCAAACGCTGTTAAAAAACTATGCGATTTTAAAGCCCTCTTAAGACCATGTTCATCTTTCTACGAAACAAGAAGATTTATGTATTATCTCTTATGCATGATTTTGCTCTCTCCTGTCGAGGCGTTTTTGGGTGGACGAGGCGGGCCTCGTCCCTACGATGAAGACCGATGGTGGAGAAATTTCAGTAGGGACAAGGCGGGCCTTGTCCGACAAGGCCCGCCTTGTCCAAGTTTGTGGATACGGCAGGCCGTTTCCCTACGAACTCTCCTCCTTACGGCATCAGCATGCCAATGCTGGCAATCAGGCGGATGGGCCGATGCCTGGTCTCGACGATAAACAGCCGCGCCACCTCCGTGATCGAGGCATAGGCCCCAGGGAACTGCAAAATCGCCTGTCCGATCAAGCCCGTCTCCAGCATCAGCGCGATACACTCCTCGTGCGACGCGACGCGAAAATCGACGCTGATCCACGTTACTGGGCCTTCCCAGTAGCCCACATCAGTAAACAGCAGACCAAACGCCGCCTGTTCACGTTCCAGCGCCCGATACACGCGCAGCGACAGGCGTGAGAGTTTGGTGTCATACTGCCACACCTGACAGCGGTAGGTTTCAGGATCGGTGATGCGAAAGATATTGTGATCACCCGGCTCTTGGGACATGAAAAACTCCAGAGGACAATGAGGAATGTGACAAAAGTCCCTCCATCATGAATCCAAATCGTCATTCGCGCTATAATCGAAATCATAACTCATGCACGACGAGAGAGGGCCGCCATCATGGTACATTATTTGACGCGCTTCGTTTTTGGGGCACTGCTGCTGGGGCTGCTCCTGGTCGGTGGGACAACGCTGACCGCACAGACTGCGACCACCGTCGGGCAGGTCGGCCAGACGTTCACCGGGACGACCTGGGTCGGCCAGTTTTATAACACGCCGGATCTGACCGGGCCAGTCGTCGCCTTTGCCCAATTCCCGACGGGCCTCAACAAGAATTGGAGCACGGGTGCGCCCACCGATGGCAACAATGCCCCCATCACCAACGTGAATGCCGATAACTGGTCAGCGCGTTTCGCCGCCACCGAGACGATCTCCGCTGGTACGTATCAATTCTCGCTGACGGCCGATGATGGCGCACGACTGCTGATTGATGGCGTGCCGATTATCGATACCTTCAGCAGTTCAAGCCTCACCAACCAGACGGCGACTGTGCAGCTCTCCGGCGGTACATATACACTTGTGGTCGAATACAACGACAAATCCGGCAACGCCGTGCTGCAACTGTCATGGACGCTGGGCACGATTGGCGGCGCTACCGTAGGCCCTACCGGCACAGTGGCCCCAATTGCCACCGGACAGGTGACGGGCGTCAGAGGGCTGGCGCTGCGTTCCGGACCGTACAAAGGCACATCGCTCGTCAATGTGATGCATACGGGCAAGGATTATAAGCTGCTGGCCCGCAATAAGAGTGAGGGCATCTACACCTGGTATCTGGTGCAGATCGATGTCACGACTACATCATCATCAACCGACGCGGCTGGCACGCCCACCACGACCACCACCACCTCTGTCGCGCAGACGGGATGGGCCAGCGGGCGCTATCTGACCATCACCGGGACGCCGGAGAATCTGCCCGTCATCAGCACATTGTTCGACCAGATTGATACGGCAGCGCTGACAGGCGTCACAGGCACAACGCGCAGCGTCATCAACATGCGCGTGCGGCCCAGTGAGCGCACCACCCGCCTGATTCAAATCCCCTGGGGCGATAGTGTTGCTATCCTGGGGCGCACCATCCAGGACGGCAAAAATTTCTGGTATCACGTCTACTATCAGGGCAAAGTGGGCTGGATCATCGCGTCGTATGTGACAGTCAGAGGCAATATGGATCTGGTTCCAATTCGGTAGCCCTCATCAGGGGCGACGACGGACGTTCAGGTAGGGGGTACACACACGATAACATAGTGAAACATTGTGATCCGTAATATCGTGTTGGTGTAGGGGCGACCCATGGGTCGCCCTGCGTGCTGGTCGGTGTACACGATAACGTGGTCGGGATTTTTGCTCCATACGATAGGTTCGCAACAGATCAAAGCGCTTTTGTAAGGGCGACCCATGGGTCGCCCCCGCCCCTACACCCTACGAGGGGATAGAGTTTTAAAACGTCTCGCACCCCACAAACCCCGCCCCATACGCATACACCTTGACATCGGCAAAGGCATACGCTGTCGGCGGGCCGTAGCGGGCGGTCAAATCAGCCTGCATCTGCGTCAGATCATCCAGGCCAAGCACGGCCATTTCGCGCTCGGTGCGCGTATACACCACAAACCAGACGCGCTTCGCCTCGCCTATCGCGGCCTGCAAGCTGGGATCAGCCAGCAAGCCGAGCATCTCCTGGGTGGGACGGGCGAGAGTATCTTGCGGGCTGCCGACTTCATCGGCCAGATAATGCTGATCGAGCGTGCGGGCATAGAATACGGCGGGCAGCATCGAGAGTTTGACCTGATGCACGACGCGATCTCCCGCCTGCCACTGCGCCCGAATACAGGCCATCGTCTGACGCAGCGGCGAATACGGGAAGGTCGCCATGCTGTACTGCATCGACAGGCCAATCCCCACCTGCATCACGATCAGCGCCAGCATGACCACGCGCAGCAGCCCGCGCCCGCGTGCCAACGCCCAGGCTATGACGATCAAGAGCATGACCGCCGAGAACATCAGCGCCCGTTCCAGATAGACGGGCGACACCTGCGAGACGCCCCACATGAGAAAAATTGGGGCCAGCCACAGCCAGCCTGCGATGAACAGACCGCGCCGCTCCTGCGAGCGCTCTGTGCGCCGATTGCGTCTCTGGCGCAGCAGCAGCGTAATTGTGGCGGCGGTGAGGAGCAGCAGCGTCATCGCGCCGCCCAGCGCCCACAGACTGAGGGGCGGCTGTAATTCGGCATAGACGGTGAGGAAGAGATAATGCGACGTGAGGAGACTGAGCGCTGTCGGCTTTGCCACCCAGTAATACGAATTGATCTTTTGAAGCTGAGACGGGATTTGCAGCAACCAGGGGGCGTAAATCACCAGCGCGATAGCTGTTCCCATCGTCATGCCCACGATGACCGCCCGCCGCCGCGTGAACAGCGCCAGCAGCCCCAATGCGACCAGCGCGAACGCCGCCAACTGCTGCGTATACATCGCCAGCCCCGCACACACGCCAAAAGCGATCCACCAGCGCAGCCGCACATCCGCAT
Source organism: Anaerolineae bacterium (assembly GCA_034436915.1). Classification (GTDB taxonomy): domain Bacteria; phylum Chloroflexota; class Anaerolineae; order Aggregatilineales; family Phototrophicaceae; genus JALHOR01. Next base: position 1,627 of record DAOTUR010000168.1, on the reverse strand, counting down.
CGATGCGTAGGGACACGACATGTCGTGTTCTTCCCATCGTTGCAATACGGGGACGAATCGCCCGCACATAGCACAGTGCCGCGCCAAGCAAGAGCGCACACAGCAGTGTATACATGCGCGTCTCCTGGGCATAATGGATCTGGAACGGGAAGACCGCCACCAGTAGCGCCGCCCACATACCCACACGCCCATCCCACAATTCGCGGGCGAGGCGCGAGGCCAGCGCAATGCACAGCATCCCCCAGAAGACGCTCCACAGACGCACCGCCAGCACGCTCTGTCCGGCGGCCTGCATCCACAGATTGAGCGTGGTGTAATACAGCAGCGGATGAATATCCGCCGCGCCGCCCGCCACAGGCGTGAGCGTGCCGTAGAGCATGGCCGAGACGCCTTTTTCGGCGAACAGAACAGCGAAGGCTTCGTCATACCACAGGCTGCGGGCTTCCAGACGGAAGACGCGCAGGCCAAATCCCAGACCCAGGATCAGGATGAGCAGAGCGAGGAGGCGCGGCGTGAGACGTGTCATAAGTCCCGTTCAGGGCGCGGATACAGCAGCGACATCATAATCGAATCGACAAAGCGCCTATCTTTCAGAAACACCTCGCGGCGGATGCCCTGCTGTACAAAGCCCAATTTTTCATACACATGCTGTGCCCGCGCATTGTCTGCGAAGACTTCCAATTCCAGCGTTTTAGCAAACACGATCAGCGCCGCCGCATCATCAATTGTGATAGTGCGAACGCTATAAGACTGACTCATTGTGCCTTGTCCGCATCATCAGCGGGCAGATAGGGCACTAATTTTTCCAGCGCCCTATCGCATTTGTCGGCCAATTCTATATCGCCGTTCTCAGCCCAGTAATCCAGCAGATCCGATGGATTCTGAGCGGCGAGAAGCTCACGCAGATTGGTGGGGGGCTGTTTGGCGGCAGTGATGAGGGCTTGCGCGGCTTCAAAGGCGGCCTCGGCACTGAGCTTTTTGCCATGCTCGGCCAGCAGCGTCAGCAGCGGCTCGATATAAAACACGGGCTTGGCGCGGTGCAGCGCATACAGGGCGCTGGCATCGTTATCGGGCTGCGTCTCAGCCAGTTTTGCCAGATAGACCGCCGCCGCTTTCAGGCGCACATCGGGCAGCATAAGGCGCAGCAGTTCACGCGAGAGATGCGTCTCGTACAGATCAGGCGCATCGGGATTGGGCTTATTATGGCGTTCCAGAATCAGGCCGATCATGAAGAGGGCATTCTCACGCTCATCTTCGTCGGAGGTCACGGCGTCGCGCAGCAGGTTTTCCCAGGTTTCAAGAGGATTTGGTTTTGGCATAGCTCGGTTGTCTTATCAGATGTGATGGTGTCCAGATGCTGCAACTCTACCATCGGAGACAGACCTTCGCAATTTGTTTGGTCATGCCGATAGGACAAAGTTGCATTTTTCCAATTCCGCCTATAGCTAACCAATGGTGCATTTCTCGATTTTGTGATCGTTTTGGTTCAGGAAATCAAATTCGGAAGCGTAATCATTCACCTATCCATGCGACAAACGCCCTTGTAGGGGCGCGATGCATCGCGCCCACGCCAAATTCCCTACAAATCACCAGGGCACGATCCATCGTGCCCCTACAAACCCACGAT
>DAOTUR010000167.1:0-8658 GCA_034436915.1 Anaerolineae bacterium | reverse complement strand
GAAGCGCATTGTCTGATCGAATTGTGTCAAAGTGTAGCCATCACGAGATCGTTTGGCAAGTTTTACGCCTTATATCCCCCTGCCTGAAGGCAGGGGCTTTACGGCGCTTTTCTGGTAAGATAATTCTCTGCGTCCTCCGTGTTCTCTGTGGTTCATATGCTCTTTGTTCTCTCTTGTGCTTTTCTTTGCTCTCTTTGCGTTGTCCTGCTTTTATCTCCCCTTGCCCTCCACAACAGATGTTCTAAACTTAATTCAAACCATCCACCCATGTGAGGCGCTGCGCCTTGCAATAGATTGTTGATGCACTATGGCAACATCCGGTGAACAACTGCTCTCCCGTCTTTTGAGTGATCTGCCCAAAAATGAGTATTTTTTCCGCTATGAGCCGCGCCTCGTCCAGCCCGACGGTCATTCCAGCAAGCCCGATTTTGTCGTGGTGTCGTCGCGCCTGGGCGTGATGATCCTCGAAGTCAAAGACTGGACGCATCTCACGGGCGGCGATCATGAGCGCATCCAGATCATCACCCGCGAGGGCAAGCCGCAAACGCTGCCCAATCCGCTCAGGCAGGTGGAACAGTATGCCTATGATCTCAATCGGCGCTTTGAGACGCGGGCCGAACTGTGGGAGGAACGGCGCGGCAAGACCTATCTCAAATTTCCCTGGCAGCCCGTAATCGTTCTGCCCTATATCGCCCGCTCGGTGATTCAGCAGTTTGAGCATAAGGCGATCTGGCCGCGTCATCTCGTTTTGGGCAAAGAGGATTTGCAGAACGTGGCCCGCCTGCGTGCCGCCCTCGACAATTTGCCCTGGCGCTACCGTCTGCCCAATCCCATCCGCCCGGATTTGCTCGATATTGTGCGCGAGATTCTTGATCCGACGCTGGCCGTGATTGACATGCAGGGGCAGGCCATCGGCACGCTGACACGGATGCAGGAGCATCTGGTCAAGGAGAGCATCAGCAGTTTGCAACCGCAGCAGATGATGCTGCCGGAGATGGATTTTTCGCAGGAGAGCCTGGGCATCTCGGAGAACAGCGTCGTGCGCTTGGTGCGCGGCGTGGCGGGCAGCGGCAAAACGCTGGTGCTGGTGCGGCGTGTGCAGCATGTGCGCCAGCAGTACCCGCAGAGCCGCGTGGCGGTGCTGACGTTCAACCGCGATCTGGCGGACGATCTGGCGCTGCGAATCGGGCGGCCCGATGATGAGCATGTGCATGTCTCGACCTTCCACAAATTGTGCCGCATCCTCGTGGGCGATCCCTGGCGTAGCCCGCACACGCCGCGTGAGTGGTTTGGTCGCTATGCCGCCGATGACCTGAAAGCGCTCAATCTCAGCGCCGAATTTGCTGAGGATGAGATAGCGTGGCGGCGCGAAAAGCATCTGCTCAACGATGAAACGTATTTTAACGCGGTGCGAATCGGGCGCGGCCAGGCACTGCTGCGGCCTCAGCGCGAACAGTTGGCGGCGCTGCATCGGCGCTATCTGGATTACAAGGCGTCACACTCGCAGTGGGGCGATTGGGATGATGTGGCGCAAAATGCCCTGCACGCGCTCGATCATCATGCGCTTGAGCACAGCTTTGATGCGGTGCTGGTGGATGAGGCCCAGGATTTTGCGCCCTCGTGGATGCATCTGATCAAGCGCCTGCTCAAACCGAACGGTGTGCTGTTCATCTGCGATGATCCGTCACAGAGCATTTTTCGCTCGTATAGTTGGCAGGAGAAGGGCGTGAGCGTGGTGGGGCGCACGCGGATTTTGCGCGTGCCGTTTCGCTCGACCCGTGAGATCAGTCTGGCGGCGCACACGCTCATCGAAGCGGATGAGATGCTGCGGACGGCGGAAGAACGCGCCGAGCCAGATCTCACCTCGTATGAACTGTCGAGCGGGCCAAAGCCGCGCCTGCTGACGTTCGACTCAAGCGAGCAGGAAATCGCCTATGTGATCAAACACATTGAGCAGCAGGTGGCGCAGGGCGTGCGCCCCACGCATATCGCCGTGCTGTGCCATTCGTTTGCACTGGCGCGGGCCTGGGAGAAGTACACCAAGAATTTTGGCATTTACGTCAAACACTTTGAGAAGATGAAAGGTCTGGAATTCCAATCGGTGTTTTTGCCGGGGCTGGACAGCGCTTTCCATGATGTGATGGATGCCGAGGAGATCGCGGTGGGGCGGCGTAAATTCTTCACGGCGATGACACGCGCCCGCTATCATCTGGTGCTGTCGGCGGTGATCAGCCTGCCGCCCGCGCTGTCCCCCCTGATGGATGCGGTTGATATGGAGTCGCCGGAGGAGGTGTAGCGGGTGATGGGTGATGGGCGGCGCATCAATGCCTGTCATCATTGCGCCGTATCGATCCTCCTCTGTCGTGGATTCCGTCCCTTGATCTGAGAATTTTGGGTGTACACTCTTAAAAATGATCAGGTGGAGGTCGTTATGATTGCTACTTTTTTGATAATCGCTACTGTTATTCTCGTTTTTGTCGCGTTTGTCTTCAGCCGTTGGTTGGGCGGCCTTAAAACGCCCATGAAAGCCAAAAAAACGCACGCCAAACGGCACAAACATTCTTAAATGCGAAAGGCCCTGGTGAAGGGCCTTTTTTGTTGGGTCTATGGCGTTAGTGTGGATGTGATGAGGTTGGAGAAAGTGTAAGCCTATCGTAGCGTTAAAAATGTCCTTTTTGGAGAACATCGTCTTCAGAACTGAGTGAAATAAGATTCAAAATATGATTAGCAATTCTCGTAAACATTTCAACACTGAAAGGATGAGCTTTTAAATATTCCTCAAAGTCATGTCGACTGTTTTTCCTTCCTTCTACTGTGTTGAAGTTACTACGGATATTTGAGGCAAGGCGTTTAGCTTTTCTAAGGATAATAACTTCGTCAATTGCTGTTGTACCACTGCTTATAGGTGTCATATCTAACCACTCGCAGAGTAAATAATACTTTGCGCTAGGAACACTTGTCTTTAAATCAAGCGCAGTTGCAGCGGCCTCTTGAAACATTGTCTTGTCTAAATTGGTTTTACATTCCATAGCCACATAGGCTATGTTCGTTTGTTTAGTTATAGGATCAGAAAAATCGGGTTGATGAGATGTTTGGAGATAAAGTTTGCGGCTAATTACAAAATCCTGATTTTTCTCTCTAACATTCAGTCCACCGCCTGCATGTGATGAAGACAAAGTAGAGTCAAAATAAATACTTGAAAAACATGTGTTTGGCCCAAAGGTTAAATTGAGTTCAGCTAATTCATCATATAGAACAACCGTTATAAAATTTGGTAAAAACTCTTCCATAATACTGTTATCTAATTTTAACTGTCCTTTTTGCCTATATAAAAAGTCGCTCTGACTGTCAAAAATCACTTCTAAATCAATATATGTTTTGTATTGATTTAGAAGTTCTACAAGCATAGCTATCTTTTGGTCGAAACCCCCTTTAACCGAAATTATTTCTGTCAACCAAATATCGTATTTTTGAACAGCTTGCTCGATGAGATGTCTGTCATTCAGAGGAAGTTTTGTATTCGACAATAATGCTCTTAGCTTATCACCATGAGCAGATGAAATTTGAAGCATACTTACCGCCTTAAAATGGTGTTTCGATCTAAAATCGGAGAAGGGAGGACATTCTGTATTTCTTCAATGGCTTGTCGTATATCTTGTCTGGTATCGTTTTTATCCCTATTGTAGGCTTCTTCTAGAGCTAAATATGCGACACCTCTTGCCTTCTCTAGAGTAAAAATTTGCGCAACTTGCTTATCAACCTGAAAATGTAGAATATCCTCAAAAATACTCTGACCAAACCTATTGCGAAAATTCCTTTCCTGCTTTAGGACAAGATTTTGATCAATAACTTGGTGTGCAACTTCAGTCACTATCTGCCCATTGTAAAAAGGTACGCCTCGAACGTTGGATTCACGACCCACTATGATAATCCATCTTCCACCGTCAACGCTGATACGTCTAAGCTCATTAAGAACCAGGGCCATATCTAAGCAATATTGGATGACTGTTAGGAATCGATTTCCACGATGTTTTCGATTAGAACCTATTTCCGACTTAGCGACTATAAGTAGATTGTAGTTCAAGACCTCTAGTGAAGCTCTGTACTGTTGATGATAATTAAATACATTAATGTAAGGAGGCGAAGTTACCACTAAATCTGCCCAGTCATTTTCGATTGAGGTGGATTTTGCATCTGAGTTAGAGACCTTTATGAGTGAAGAAGAATAAGGTAACTGCAAAATATGCTCAACGATTTTGCGCCAAACTTTCTGTATTCTCTGATTAGTTAGATTTTGGTTATCTATATCCAGCAATACAATAAGTAATTGAAATAAAACCTTTTCTAGAGGCTCATTGATTTCTATAAGCAATGATTTTAAAGCGTCAAGTAAAAAGTTTTGTTCATGACTAGAGAAAAAAATAGAGGGTTGAAGCTTTTGCCATATATTTTCTGAAATTTGATCCAAATGGCTTCTACGCTCGCTCGGCACTATATTTATAAAGCGATATGTACTAGAGAGTATAAAAGCGGCTGGATTAATTTCAGTCCCCTGGGCTGATAAACCTAACACTCCCGCTTCAAGCAATACAGTACCGCTACCTGTGAAAGGGTCAAAAATGTGATCCCTTGAAGAAGAATATGTACGAAGTAAAATCTCTACAAGCTGAGGTGAAAACTGCCCGTTCCATTTCAACGGATTACTTCGTTTTTTTTCTTCAATATTTAAATTTGATTGAGAGATTTGTGTAGTATCTAACGGTATTTGAAAAAAGTGGCTTGATACAGTCACAAGTTCAGCACCTTGAACCAATAGGCTTCTCAACAATGATTTTATCATGATCTAAATGAACTGGATACCTTTTTTGTCACCGTCCCGCAATGCGATATAATCATTTGCTTATTGTCCGCTTGAGAAATACCCGGAGAAACCCATGTCGATGTCCCAGGGGCCACAGCGTACCGAATTGTTGTCATGGGAAGATGTCGATAAACTCGTCGACCAGATGGTTCCCTCCATCCAGGCGATGGGGCATTTTGAGGCGATGGTCATGATCACACGCGGCGGCGTCATCCCCGGCGGGCTGCTGGCCGAGGCGCTTGATATTCAGCACATCCTCACCGCCGCTGTCGATTTCCCCGCTACAAAAGTCGCCGGACTGATGGGCTGGCCCCAATTCCTGCAATTCCCCGATTCGGATCTGCTCGTCTCGCGCAAGTGCCTCATCATCGATGATGTGTGGGGCAGCGGACGCACCAGCACCTCCGTCAAGGAGCGCGTGATTGCGTCGGGCGGATCGGCGTTTACGTGCGTGCTGCATTTCAATCCCTATCGCTCCCTGTTCACCAAAGCCAAGCCGGATTTTTTCGGGGCGGCCACCGATTCGTACATCGTCTACCCCTGGGAGATTGATCGCCGGATGCGTGGCATTGAGATGGAGCCTGACCCCTCGCCCGGCCTCAACTAATCCCTTGCTGCGACGTGGATTCACCCCTCCTTGTGAATTTTAGGTTCGTAGGGGCAGGATGCATCCTGCCCACGCCAAACTACAAATCACCTGGACGCGATACATCGCGCCCCTACGAGGGCTTTTGTCTCATGCGGATGAGGTTTCGTTGGTTTTTGGTCATGACATTCTGACGACTCTCTACCTGCACGGCTGTCGTGGGTCGCCTATACTGGTTTTATCAGCCATAAGGTCTCCGTGAGAGTTAACGTATGCGGCATCGATATCTCATTCTTGGCTTACTGCTCGAACATCCGATGACCGGGTATGCGCTGCATCAGAAGATGCAAACGCTGGTCGAGACCATCGCCAGCACTAGCTATGGCACGCTGTATCCGCTGCTGCACAAGCTGTTGGCGGCGGGCGAGGTGTCGATGGAGGTGCTGCCGGGGCGTGGGCGTGCGCCCAAGAAACAGTATCGCATCACCGCAGCGGGCGAGACGGCGCTGCGGCAGTGGCTGTCTGTGCCGCTGACGCTGGATTCGCACCAGGATTTTCTGCTGCGGCTGTATCTGGCGCAGCATCTCACGCCAGATGATCTGAATGCGCTGATCTCGCAGCGTCGCTGCATCTTAGTCATGCAAATCGATCAGCTTGAGGCCACCATAACGGCCACCAGCGGCGAAGTGATGCTCCAGCGCTACCTGATCTCCAGCTCCCAGATGGAACTGGCATGGTTGCAGCAGATGGACGTGCCAGAGCTTCAGCTTGGGTAGGACAAATTTCTCTTGCAAGACGCTCCTTTCACCCCTATCATGGTCTTCTCACCGTTTGTATGAAGTCGTTTCGCCCCGCTGCGCCCCTGCACATGAAAAAACTTTTTGTGTTATACTCGTGTCTATGGTTGTAAACCAACAGTAGGGATACACAACGTTTCTTAGACCGCTTCCTTCAGTCGCATGATGCGCTTGTTGAAGGAGACTTTTACTCATTTTCCCACGTTTGCGCGTGGTGCAGCAGACCACCCCCCCGCAGGGGTGACCAGCGCGGAGAAAAAATAACATGGTTGATGGAAAACAGATGCGCCAGGACGACGATTTCGCGGGAATGCTCGAATCGTCCCTCTCCTTTTCACCGCCACGTCGGGGAGAAATCCGCAACGCGACCATTTTAGCGATTAAAGAGCGCGAAATTATTGTGGACTTGGGCGCAAAGCAGGATGGCATTGTCTCCAACCAGGATTTGGATCGCATGGATCAGGAGTTCCGTGACCGCTTGACGGTGGGCGAGGATGTCCCGGTCTATATCGTCACCCCCAGCGATCAGGATGGCAATCTCATCGTCTCGATCAACATGGGGATGCAGCGCTACGATTGGGACAAGGCCCGCAAGCTGATCGAAACCGAAGAGGTTGTGCCGGTGACGGTGACAGGCTACAACAAGGGCGGTCTGCTCGTGCGCTGGAATCGCCTCGAAGGGTTTATCCCCAGTTCGCATCTGACCTCCGTCAATATGTCGTCTGAACGGCGCGATCTGCTGAATGCAATGATGAACACCAAGCTTGAAGTCAAGGTAATCGAGGTCGATCAGGATCGCCGCCGCCTCATCTTCAGTGAGCGTGAAGCGCAGCGCGAGGCCCGCCAGAAGCAAAAGGCCCGCCTGCTCTCGGAGCTGAAAGAGGGAGATCGCGTGAAGGGTGTTGTGACGGGCCTGCGCGACTTTGGTGCGTTCGTCAATATTGGCGGGGCCGATGGCCTGATTCATGTCAGCGAATTGGCGTGGCATCGTGTCGATCACCCACGTGATGTGCTGCTCGTGGGCAACGAAATTGAAGTCTACGTGCTGAGCCTGGATCGCAATACCAACCGTATCGCCCTCAGCCGCAAGCGCCTGCTCAATGACCCCTGGGAAGATGCCCAATCGCGCTACCACGAAGGCCAATTGGTTGAGGGCATTGTAACCAACGTCGTCGATTTTGGCGCGTTTGTGGCGCTGGATGATGGCATGGAAGGCCTGCTGCACCTGAGCGAGATGGGCAACGGATCGCTCAAAGAGCCGTATTCGTATGTGCAAAAAGGGGATCGCCTCTCGCTGCGAATCAGCCATCTCGAACCGGAAAAACGGCGTGTGGGCTTCACGCAGCGTTGGGGGACGGATGAAATGGGCGAAGAGGGTGCTGCTCCGAGCGCAGCGACGCCCGGTGCAGAGGCTCCGAACGAGAATGTCACTGTGACGGATGCTGTCCCGGCTGCGGAAGCCGCTCCTGCTGCTGCCGAAGCCACCCCCGAAGCGGGCGCGGGCGAAACCCAGGCCGAATAAACAGAAAAGTCAATTCAATGCAAAACGCCCTTGGTCGAAGGGCGTTTTTGGTTGCATCAGGCTACGACTTGTTTAGCTGCGTCTTTGAGTTCGAAACAGAGAATTAATATATCTTGTATGCTGTTATGTACACTTGTAGCTGAACTAATGCGTTGTGCTGTCATGCCTTTATGGGCGAAATCACCTCTCCAAGAAGCAAATGACTCAAGAGACCCAATAAAAGGTTTGTCAGGTATCTCAATTCCAATTGGATTAAAAATATTTATAAGATGATCCAATCTTGCACCGTGATTCTGATGAATTTGATTTGGATAATACTCTTTAAGTTTAGCAACCGCGCTGTGCATAAAGGTAACTTTTGCCTCACGCTTAAGCGATAATTTCTCTTCTTTACGCGGTTCATAGTATCCATGATAAAGAGCGAGAGCCAATAAAGGCCATGAAACAGATTTTCTGGTCCAAAGATCGATAGCATTGTTGAAAACAGCCATTGCAATCGACTCGAAAAATTCCTCAATAGCTGCATGACCCAAAACACAATAAGCTCGAATATCCATCTGTCGTTTGGTGTCGCCTGTTAGGAGTGTTTCAATATCATCATCTGCATCTGTAATGATGATGCCAGTATTCACTTCTTTGTATTGAAGATACTGTGTATTGAAGATACTGTGTATTGAAGATACTGTTCTAAAAACTGCTTTTCAAGATTTTGTAGAACAGTTTTTAGCTGAAGATAGATTCTCTCTAATTCCACATCAAACACAGCATACCCTTTCAATACCTTCGCCAATTTTGAAAACACAGCCAAATCTGCCTTTTTGAAGCAAATTTGATCCCAAAATTTGGCTTATAAAAGGTCACAAAGTGCCAAAATTTGGAGAAAACCCTGCTT
>DAOTUR010000166.1:0-10463 GCA_034436915.1 Anaerolineae bacterium | reverse complement strand
GAAGCGCATTGTCTGATCGAATTGTGTCAAAGTGTAGCCATCACGAGATCGTTTGGCAAGTTTTACGCCTTATATCCCCCTGCCTGAAGGCAGGGGCTTTACGGCGCTTTTCTGGTAAGGAGGGTATTTTCTTTGTGGAGAGCGAAAAGATTATAAGCGCGGCGGGGTGACGCCTGTCTGCCCCTGATATTTGCCTTTGCGATCCGCATAGGAGACTTCGCATTCCTCATCGGCCTCAAAGAAGAGCACCTGCGCCAATCCCTCATTGGAATAGACTTTTGCGGGCAGGGGGGTTGTATTGCTGATTTCGAGGGTGACATGGCCCATCCATTCAGGTTCAAATGGCGTGCAATTCACGACGATTCCGCAGCGTGCGTATGACGATTTTCCCAAACATATCGTTAGCACGCTGCGTGGAATGCGGAAATATTCGATGGAGCGGGCGAGGGCGAAAGAATTGGGCGGCACAATGCAGTAGGGGCCTTTGTGATCGACGAAGGCATCCGGCGTAAAATTTTTGGGGTCAACAATCGCGGAATAGACGTTGGTGAAGATTTTGTATTCGTCGGACACGCGCAGATCATAGCCATACGACGATACGCCGTAGCTAATGACGCCCTCGCGTACCTGGGCCTCAGCGAACGGCTCAATCATGCCGTGTTCCTGCACCATCTTACGAATCCAATGATCGGGTTTGAGGCCCATATGAGCGACTCCATTGCATAAAGAAAAAGATATTTAACCACGAAGGCACGAAGGACACAAAGAGAAGGGAGGCCGTTTCTCAGCCTCCCGTTCTCAGGAGAGGGATAAATGAGCGTGATTATTTGTCGAAGCACCATTGGCACTGTTTATAGCCATCCATGATGGCATCAATCAGGATGCTGTAGGGCTTGATGTGCTCCTGCTCCATATCATCCAGATGGCAGCGCTTATCCTCATAGTCCAGATCATGAACTTCATGTGTATGTGTGTTGGCAATGTAGCGTGGTGGTTCTTTTTTAGCCTTCTTCTTCATGCGATCCCCTTCCTATGTCTTCGTTACATGCGTTCCGGCGCGGACATGCCCATCAGCGAGAGCAGGCGTTTGAAGGCGATTTGCGCGGCGCGATACAGCCGCAAACGCGCTTTGGCGACATCGGCGGGGACTTCGCTGTGCAGCACGCGGGCGCGATCATACAGCGGGTGGAAGATCGCGGCCATCTCCTGGGCGTAAAAGGCGATGCGGTGCGGCTCAAATTTTTGCACAGCCGTCTCAATCACGTCGCCCATCTCCATGATTTTGCGGACGAGGGTGAGTTCATCGTCCGTCAGCAGCGACAGATCTGCGCCCTCATCGCTCACACCGCGTGCCTCGGCCTCGCGGAAGATGCCCGCACAACGTACATGGGCATTCTGGATGTAATAGACCGGATTTTCATTGCTCTGCTTGATGACCTCATTCAGATCGAAATTCATGTCTGATTTGGGGCTGCGGGCCAGCAGATGATAGCGAATCGCATCCGCGCCAACCTCATCGATCAGCTCATCCAGCGTCTCATAGATGCCGCGCCGTGTGCTGCCCTTGAACGGCTGCCCATCTTTCATGAAGCGCACCATCGTAATAAAAATCACCTGGATCGGGCTTGGGTCAAGGCCGAGCGCTTGCAGTCCATAACGCACAGCCGGGGCCTCGGTAAAATGATCGGTTCCCAGCACATTTACGGCGAGATCAAAACCGCGCTTGAGCTTGTTGGCATGATAGGCGATATCCGGCAGCGTATAGGTCGGCGTACCATCACCGCGCACCATCACCCGATCTTCTTTGTCGCCAAAGGTCGTGCTGCGAAACCACTGCGCCGGGGCGGTGCGTTCGGCAATCTTATCGTTGGCTTTGCCTTTTTCGGCATCCGTCTCACCCTCACGGGTCACAGACTTGTAGATGTGGCCGCGCTCCTGGAGAATTTCCAGCGTCTCCCAGACCGCCCCCGTCTGATACAGCGAATCTTCGTTGAAGAAGGAATCGTGCTTGATCCCAATGCGATCCAGTGAGTCCTTGATCCATTCAAAGATGCGCTTTTCAACATATTCTTTGAACGGCTTCCAATCGGCATCAATCAGCGCTTCGCCCTGTTCCGCGATGAGGTCTTTGGCATAGTCGATCAGATACTCGCCCTGATAGAAGGTCGTATCATCCTTGCCCGGCACAGTGACAGCCTTGCCCAACGCCTCCAGATAGCGCACCTTCAGGCTGTTGCCGAGCATGATCATCTGGTTGCCCGCATTGTTGAAATAGTATTCACGCTGCACCTCGTAGCCCGCTGCCTCTAAGACACGCGCCATTGCATCACCGACGATGCCGCCGCGACTGCGCCCGACGGTCAGCGGGCCAGTGGGATTAGCGCTGACGAATTCGACCTGAGCGCGTTTGCCTTTGCCAAGATCGAGAGTAAAGAGAGTCTCACCTTCGCTGATGATCGCTTCGATCTGGCGCTCGACGAAGGCTTTGGACAGCTTGAAGTTGAGAAATCCGGGTGCAGCGACCTCAACCGACGCCATAAAATCAGCCTGGGATAGATGTTTGGCGATGATTTGCGCGACCTCAAGCGGGGATTTTTGCACCAGTTTGGCGATTTTGAGCGCGATATTGGTGGCATAATCGCCTTGATCGGCCCGTTTTGGCGGCGTGATTTCGATGGTAGGGGTTTCAAAAGCAGGCAGATCGCCCGCGTCCTGGGCAGCCCGCAGCGCCTGTTCAATCAATTGTGCGTGAGCATAGGGAAGTTGAATCACATGAGTCTCTCTGAGATAACGAGCAGCCAATAGACTGCTATTCTAGCAAAAAGTCGTCTATTTGAATGCCTCAATCGCGCTGTCCCTGGTACAAAGCCGCGATTGGCCCCACGCCCGCGCCACAGCGGAGGGAAATCGCCCGCTGTGAGACTTTGACGAGATGCTATAATGGCGTCGCCAAGTCCGTATGTGATGGAGAACGCGAACAATGCGCGTTGTGACACGACTCTGTAGCGCTTTGCTGATCGCCCTGCTGTTGCAGCAGGTGTTGGCCCAATCGCCCGTGACAGCCGAAGCGGTGAATCAAGCCAATTTACGTGCCAATCCCGACGTGGCGGCGGATGCCCTGGGACAAATCACAGCGGGCACGACCTATCCGGTGGTGGGGCGCAGTGAGCTTTATCCCTGGGTGTTGTTGGGCGATCCGATCACCGCGCAGCCGATTGGCTGGGTCTTCCAGGATTTGCTGACGATTCGCGGGCCGCTTGAGACGCTTCCGCTGTCCACTCTCACCGCCAGTGCGAAGCCTGCGCCCGCCACCCCGACGTTGAACGCTGTTCCGCTGGCAACCACTGTTGACGGGATTGCCCCTGTGCCGCCCGCCACCCTGACGCTTGGCCCCGGCCCAACCGCCATACAGCCCGCGCTGTCCGGTGTAACGGGCGTCGTCAATGGCGAGGTGAATATTCGCTACGGCCCCGGCTCGGATTTCCCGCGTGTGGGCGTGGCGCAGGCGGGCAATACATTTGAAATTCTGGCGTATCACACGCAGGCGAATTGGGTGCAGATCCGTTATGAGAAGGCCCCCAACAATGTCGCCTGGATCGCCAAAGATTTGATTGAAATTACAGGTAACCTCGACAGCTTGCCCGGCATCTCTGACCCGCTCACCAATCTGCCGACGCTGACCCCGACGCCCTCCGTCGTGAATGCCAGCCGTGCGCCCGGCTCCGAGGGAACGGAAGTGCCCGTCAGTCCCGCATTTGCGGCGCTGGGCGACCAACTGTGGAGTTATATGTTGAGCCAGAATTTTGATCCGGCGACGGATCGCTTTGGGGCGCTGTTCGTACTGGATTTGCAGACCCAAGAGGCGTTTACGTTTGGCAGCGATGTGGCCTTTAGCGGTACGAGCGTGAATAAAATCTCGATTCTGGCGAAGCTGTACGGCACGCTCACCAATCCACCGGAACGCGCCCTCGCAACCGATATCGCCAATACCATGATTTGCAGCGAGAACACCGCGACCAACCGCCTCCTCTCAGCCATCGGCGGCGGGGACGATTTTAAAGGCGCGGAAGAGGTCACACGCTTTTTGAGTCAGTTGGGATTAACGCGCAGCTTCTTGCTGACACCCTATGTCACCGATCCGAATAAGCCGCCCGTCTCGCCGCGCCCGCTGCCGATCCCGATCACGACGGCCAACCAGACCAAAGCCACGCCCGACCTGACCAATCAGATCACCGTTGAAGAGATGGGCTGGTTGCTGGAAGATATGTATCAGTGCGCGTATGAGAACTCTGGCCCGCTGCTGCAAAGTTTTGGTGGAACCTACGAGCCGCGTGAATGCCGCCAGATGCTGCACGTCATGAGCAACAACACAGTAGATGCTATGCTCAAGGGCGGCGTGCCTGCCGATACGCGAGTAGCGCATAAGCACGGTTGGATTGATGACACGCACAGCAATGCGGCGGTGATCTTTACGCCGGGTGGCAATTACATCATGGTCATCATGCTGTATCAACCGGACTGGTTGAACTTTCAGGAGTCGCTGCCCGTGATGGCGGAGGTGTCGCGGCAGGTCTACAACTACTACAATCCGACTGCGCCGATGACCGCGATTCGTCCGCCGTATATCCCCGCGACCAACGATTGCAACTTCACCGGATCGCCGCTGGTGAATGATTTGATGCAGGCCAAGTGGGATCAGTAGCAGGGTCAGTCTATGAGGACGTGGTGCTCTTTGCCCCCTCACCTCCCGGCCTTCTCTCTCACAGGGGGCGAGGAGGTGCAGAACAGGACAAAAGGCCCCTCTACCCTTGTGGGAGAGGGGTTTGGGGTGAGGGGCACCAAACGGTGCGATCCAAAATTCACGTGATCTCTAAACGCAAAAGGGCAGCCCCATTGAGAGCCGCCCTTCGCGTTTAGAGAGATAGAGTTCAAAACTACCCCTTCACAGCGCCACTCGTGAGGCCGCCCACGATCTGATCTTGCAGCAGCAGATACAGGATGACCACAGGTGTGCCTGAGATCAGCGCTCCGGCGGCAAACTTGCCCCAATCGCGGTTGAAATCCGAATTGATGAAGTTGAACAGGCCGACCATCAGCGTCCAGTTGTTTTTATCGCGCAGGATGGTGCGGGCCAGGATGAACTCATTGAATGTCCCGACGAAGGCCAGGATGCCCACGACGGCTAGGATCGGACGCACCAGCGGGAAGATCAGCATCCAGAAGGTCTGCCAGTGAGTCGCGCCATCCACCGTTGCGGATTCATCAATCTCACGCGGGATCGTGTCAAAGAAGCCCTTCATCAGCCATGTGTTGATGCCCATCGCGCCTGCCATGTACAGCAGGATCACACCGCCCAGGCTGTCCAGCGAGAAGCGATCCAGCCAGTGCCAATTGATGAACGACAGGGCCGGGATCGCCTGCGGGATGGCATCGGCCAGACGACCAATGTCCTGCAAGATGAGGAACAGAGACACCAGTGCCAGGATATTCGGGAAGACCTGGATCAACAGAATCCCCAGCAGCATCGAGCGCCGCCCCCAGAAGCGGAAGCGTGAGAATGAATACGCACTCAGCGCCGTGATCAGCACCGTGAGCGTGGTGCTGATTGTCGCCACAAAGAACGAATTGCCGATCCAATTCCAGAAGGGATAGACCGCCAGATCATCGACCATGAGCGCACGGAAGTTAGTAAAAAGCTTGTCCACACTGTCCACACCACGCGGAATGAGCGATTGGGTAGAGAGCTGGCCCGTCGGATTAAAGGCGGACGAGAAGATAAACAACACCGGAAACAGGGCGAAGATCAGTGCCAGGCCGATAATGGTATAACGGACAACCAGACCAATGGTCTTATCGCGTGATGCAACGACCATCCGTGATTCGACATGCGGACCCTCTTTTTTCTTAGACATTTTCGCCCACCTCTTCCCAACGACGGGTCAAGCGATACTGGAACATCGTAACGGCTGCGACAATCAAGAAGATGATGATGGTGATGGCTGAGGCATAGCCGTAATCTGCGCCTCGGTTCGAGCCGAAGGCGAGCCGATAGGTATAGCTGATCAGAATGTCGGTATACCCCGCTGGTGTGGGCGTGTTGGGC
The DNA here is from genome assembly GCA_034436915.1 of Anaerolineae bacterium. Lineage (GTDB taxonomy): Bacteria > Chloroflexota > Anaerolineae > Aggregatilineales > Phototrophicaceae > JALHOR01. Next base: position 4,360 of record DAOTUR010000166.1, on the reverse strand, counting down.
ATGGGCGGATTGCCGCTGTTGAGCAGTTCAATAATCAGATAATTATTGAAGTTGAATACAAAGGATGCGATCAGCAGCGGCCCCATCGTCACCAGCAGCAGCGGCAGCGTGATCTGCCAGAAGCGCTGACGCGGGTTGGCTCCATCGACGGCGGCGGCCTCATAGACATCGGCAGGAATAGCTTGCAGAGCGCCGCTGCATATCAACATCATGTACGGGTAGCCCAACCACAAATTCACCAGCAGGATGGCAACTTTGGCCCATGTCGCATCGGTGAACCAGGGAATACGCACGCCAAAGCTATTGGCGATGGTATTGGTGATGATGCCGAGATTCTGATTCAGCATCCCGCGCCAGACCATGATGCCAATCACGCCTGGAATAGCATACGGAATGATCAGCAGCGAACGAATGATCTTGCGTCCCACAATCCCCGGATCATTCAACACCATCGCCATGAACAGGCCCAGGGAAAAGGTTGTGAAGACCGAGAAGAGCGCAAACGTCACCGTCCACGTGAAGATTTCAATCAGCGGCCCGCGCAGGCCTGGATCGTTAATCAGACGCGAGAAGTTGCCTAAGCCGATGACAACGCGATAGCCTGGGGCAAGCACTTCATTTGTTTTGGCGTTGACGAACGCTCCCTGCTTGTCGTCGGCGCGATACAGATCGCCTGTCTCAGCGTTCGTCAGAATATCTGTCGCTGCATCATAGTTGAAACGTGGCGACAGAGGGCGGGCGGCATTGCTGCGCGATGAAATTTGCGCTGTATCGTCTCCGACGCCAAAGATAGGATTAGTCGTCAGGAGCTTGGCCCGCTCTTTGGATTCAAGCTTGCGATAGCCATTGTAGGAGGCGGGCGCATCAGTCGGTGGATTATCGACTTTCGTAATCGGCTGACCCTGTGGCGCAAACTCAACTTCGGCCGTACCGTTGACATCACGACTCAACCACAGCGCATAGTCTGTCCCGCTCTCCAACTGATAGGCATCCCACTTGTAGTTTGCCGCGTCCGGTGGAATATATTTTTGCTTGCGAAGCAGGATGACGGCCTGCTGTTTGGTCAGCAGATGACCATCGCTGTAATTGGTGAGAGAGGTCGTCAAGGTGTAGAGGATGGGATAGATCACGAGCAGCGTGACCAGCCCAAGCCCTGGGACCATCCAGCGGAGGGGATAGAGAGATGGAATGAAGGTAATGATATTGACGCCGATCACAATAATGGTGAAGACGGCGGCCATCGCAAGGTTATCATCGGTGAAGAAGCCGATGATGAAGACAATTCCGAGGGCATCGAACAATGCGAGGCCCGCATAGGTCAGGAATGCCCAGATCGGATTGACGCTGAGACCGGATGGTGTTCGTTTGGGTGGTGCAGCAGATGTGGCAGTGCTCATCACTCAGCGGCGACTCCACGAGAGAAGCAGGTGGAGTACGCGCCCTCCTTTCAAAAAATCTAACGATACAAAAAATTATTCCCAGACGGGATGTGCCACAGCAGCAGGACATCCCGCTTTCAGCATTGCAAGGGGGAGACGCTCTCACACGCCTCAGATGCGAGGATGCAAGAGCGCTGCTGGATGAGTTACTTGGGGTTGTTCACGCTGTCTGTGATGGTGTTGGTGTTGCTATCGAATGTGAATGTGACATCGGTATCGGCAGCGAGCGAGAGGGGGATGTTGTCGCCACCTTTCTTGTTGTCTTTGCCGTAGCTGACGGCCCAATCTGCATTCTCAGCCATCTTGTACTGATACTCGCCCTTGGGCAGCGAGAATGTGCCTGTCCAGATGCCTGTGCCATCATTGGTCAGGAAGGTCTTCTCGCACTTGGGGTCCCAGTCAGCAGCGCAGCCTGCTTCGCTTTGCATGTCGCCTGCGACAGTGATGCTGTTGAGGGTGCCGGCCTGCTGCACCTGGATGGCCGCGCCGATCTGAGCGACAGCGTTCGTCATCGATTCGTCGGCATCCTGGCCCTGGCTGATGAGGGTCAGCGCGGCATCGGACGAGGCCCACACTGCATTCATTTCAGGAATGGCAGGCATCGGGATGGCGTTGGCCCCCGCTGCTGTGAAGCCCGCAATGGCCGGATCAGCCGAGGTATCAACATCTTTCAAGGCGGACGGACGGCCACCTTGTTCGAAGATCGCCTGCTGGAAATCTTTCTGTGCCACATAGTCGAGCAGGAAGGTCTCGGCCAGAAGCTGCTTGTCGCTGAAGGCACTGATGACGAAGCCCTGGCCGCCTGCGAAGGGTGCGCCAACATCCATGCCACCTTCGGCTCCGGGGATCGGATCAATCGAATACTTGACGCCCGTTTCTACAATACGCTTGCTGAACCAGGGGCCGGTGATGAACATGGCGGCATTGCCGCTAGTGAACAGATCGAAGACCACATCGTCATTGACGTTGACAGGCATCAAACCATCTTTGTACATGCCGGACAGCCATTCAGCGGCTTTCAGGCCACCTTCGCTCGCCAGACCCACATCGCCCGTGTTGAACGTGCCATCTTCATTACGTCCGAAGATGTAGCCGCCGAAGGCCGATGTGACCGGGAAGTTGTGGTAGGTGTTGCCCGTCTGGATGACGAAGCCGTATTTATTGGCGTCGGCCTTGTGGATTTTCTCCGAGATGGCGCGAACTTCTTCCCAGGTCTTAGGGGCTTCGGGAACAAGATCGGTGTTGCGGATCAGCGCCACGTTTTCGGTGGCATAGGGGATGCCCCAGAGCTGACCGTTGTAGGTGAACAGGTTGATCGCGGTATCGGTGAAACTGGCTTTCACATCTTTTTCCAGTTCAATCGGCACAATCGCGCCGTTGGCGACGAACTGACCAATGCTGTCATGCGCCGTGACGAGAATATCCGGGCCTTCGCCTGCTGGCCCAGCGACCAGGAGTTGATCACGCGCATCGCCCAGGCCCATGACCTGAACATCGAGGGTAATGCCAAGATCCGCTTCGACCTGCGCGGAGAGAGCTTCGAGCAGGGGGGCACGCTCATTGTCAGCCCAGACGACCAGCTTATTGTCTGTCTGTGCCAATGCTGTACCCAATGTCCCCAGCGCCAATGTCAGCGCCATCAAACCGAGAAAGAACCGTTTACGTAACATACCATCAACCTCACGAAAAACTGTTTATACAAAAAGGAGTCATCTCCTATGATGACATACAGGGGATTATAGACATAGATTCTGGCTTCTCAAACGTTTCAGTGAGAGGAAAGGTTGTGCAAAGTGCATGAAATATAGAGAAATTGGCTCTTTTGCTCGCTTTGGGCGGTGCTTGTGTGGTCTTTATCTAAAAAACGATTTTATGACTCAGTGGTTTCGCTTGGGGGACACAGATGATGCAGGTACTCCCAGGTATATAAGCCTGTCGAGTGTCCATCATCCCACACGGGTTGCAGCGCATAATTGCCCACCGGATTCAATTCCACCACGGCATAGGAACGGCGCGGCGTCAGCGTGAGAATATTGTCCGGCGCAAACGCCATGCCCATAAATTGATGTCCGCCGCGACATTCCACGCAGGGACAGGCTTCGCGCAGATGCGACAGCGGATAACGGCACACGCGACCATCGTTCCAGCTAATTTCGAGAACTTTTTCCGGTTGATTGAGTGTAATGCCAGTGGGTCGTATCGTGCTCACAATATCTCCTGAGAGGATGGTGCTGCAAGGGGCGATTTAACCTGAACCCTCACCCCAACCCCTCTCCCACTTCGCGGTAGAGGGGCTTTACCCACTCCCTTCCTCGTCCCTTATGGGAGAGGATGAGAGGTGAGGGGTGAATGATAATCCAAAACTTGAGGTTGCTTAGACGGCTGCACCAGCGGCCAGAGCAAACATCACGACAGAGGCGACGACAATCACCACCACGAGCATGATGAGAATGCCCGCAAACGCCCAGATGCTGGCGACCAAACCGCTGCACCCCTCATTCTCTTCCATATCGTCCATCAGCGACGAACCTCCCTGTATCATCAATCACTGCAAAGATGCGAATTGTAGCCTAAACGTGGGAGGGCGGCTATGGCGATCCTGTTTTGTGCCAGGGCAATCGCGTCAAATCGTAATTCATCGAAATTAGGATGCTCACGATGGTTCTTGTAGGGGCATGGTGTGCTGCCCAAGCCAAATCCCCTACAAATCAATCAGGGCACGATGCATCGCGCCCCTACAACGGCCTTTGTTGCATGGATAGCTGAATGATTACAAGACGCGATTGCCCTATGTTTTGTGCTGACGTCAGATACCCCACGCCTAAAGGCGGGGGCTTGCAGTTATGGCGGGATTGAAACCCAAAACACACACCGCGTATGGCGGAATGACCGCCGCCCAGCGTCCGATGTTGACCGCCGCG